>NZ_JBJXDQ010000152.1:0-17459 GCF_046155325.1 Flavobacterium sp. | reverse complement strand
GAAATAAATTCCTTCGCCGCATCGCCAGCATTATCGGTTTTCATAAAATTTTCGCCAATCAAGAATCCTTTATATCCGTAAGGTTTTAGTTCGTTGATAGCTTCAATAGATGAAATGCCACTTTCTGATATTTTTACAAAATCATTCGGGATTTTGCCGGCTAATTCTTTACTGAAATCCAGGCTTACTTCAAAGGTTTTTAGATTTCTGTTGTTCACACCAATCATATCTAATGTTGGCACAATTGATTTTTCTAGCTCTTCGAGATTGTGAACTTCCAACAAAACTTCTAATCCTAAACTTTTGGCAAATTCCGACAAAGATTTTATTTCTTCTCGGGTTAAAACTGCAGCAATAAGCAAAATTAAATCGGCTCCGTAGGCTTTGGCTTCCAATATTTGGTATTCGTCCACAATAAATTCTTTTCGCAAAAGCGGGATATTTACACTGGCTCTGGCTAAAAGTAAATCGTCTAGCGATCCGCCAAAATATTTCTGGTCTGTTAATACCGATATGCCACAAGCGCCAGCATCTGCATACCCTTTGACTACTTCTTCTACTGTGAAACCATAATTAATTTCTGATTTTGATGGCGAACGGCGTTTGTGTTCGGCAATGATTCCAGAAGTACTATTTTTTAAATTTGCACTTAAAGAAATTGTTTTTTTTTCAAAGAAAATCGAAGCTTCTAATTGTGAAACAGGAATGATTGATTTTTTGAGAATGACTTCTCTGCGTTTGTCAACTATGATTCTATCGAGTATGTTCATTATTATTTGTTTAAAGTTTTCTTTGTTTAAGGTTTAAAGTTGAGCCACATTCCAACAACTTTAAAGCTTAAACTTTAAACTATTTCTATTTACTTAATTCTTGTAATTTATTCAAAGCTGCCAATCCTTTTTGGGAGAGCAAACTTTCTTTTGCTATCTCAAATCCCTCAAGTGGTGAACAACCATTTACCGTTGTAATTGCCATGGCCGCATTGGCACAAACTACATTGTTTTGAGCTTTGGTTCCTTTTCCTGATAAAATAGTCATGAACATTGTTGCCGATTCTTCGATGGTTTTTCCGCCTTCAATTTCGATTTGTGATAAAAGGTCAACTCCAAAATCACTAGGGTTTAAAATGCCTTCTTGACTTTTTGAAATAAACTTGGTTGGACATGTCAAAGATATTTCATCATACCCATCTAAGGAATGTAAAATGGTAAAATTCCTATCTGTGTTTTGATATAAATAGCCATACATTCTAGCCAATTCCAGATTAAATACGCCCACTAATTGATTTTTAGGAAAGGACGGATTCACCATTGGACCTAACATATTGAAAAATGTTTTTACTCCTAATTCTTTTCGAATAGGTGCGACATTTTTCATAGCGGGATGAAATAAAGGAGCATGAAGGATACAAATTCCCGCTTGGTCAATGCATTTCTCTAAGAAAGAATTATCATTACTAAATTTTACTCCCAGTTTCTCCATTACATTGCTCGAACCGGATATAGACGAAACACCATAATTGCCGTGTTTTGCCACTTTAATTCCTGCACCAGCGGTTACAAAAGCCGCTAATGTCGAAATGTTAAAAGTGTCTTTTCCATCCCCGCCTGTTCCGCACAAATCGATAGTATTATAGTTCGATAAATCTACCCGAATACATAAATCCAGCAAAGCTTCACGAAAACCAGCTAATTCATCAATTGTTATGCTTCGCATCATATAAACCGTCAAAAACGATGCAATTTGACTTGGATTATAGCTTCCGTTGGAGATATTTACCAATATGTTTTTGGCCTCTTCTTTCGAAAGGATTTCGTGATTGATAAGTCTGTTTAATATATCTTTCATAATTTTTACCGCAAATGCACTTAGGCACAAATTTATTTAATCACTCGTTATTGAATATTGAAAACTAATTTTTCAACCAATTTTCCAAAATCTTTTTTCCATTAGGTGTCAATACACTTTCAGGATGAAATTGAACACCTTTTACATCAAATGTTTTGTGTCGTAAAGACATCACTTGACCATTTTCGTCAAAAGATGTAGCTTCTAAAACATCAGGTAAATTTGCATCTACTACCCATGAGTGATATCTTCCTACCTCAAATTCGTTTCCTAATCCTTCAAATAAAAGTTCATCATCAACTGCGGTTTTTACCATTGTTGCCACGCCGTGATACACTTTGTCTAAGTTTGAAAGGGTGCCTCCAAATACTTCGCCTATGGCTTGTTGTCCTAAACAAACACCAAGAATGCTTTTAGTTGGAGCATATTTTGCAATGACCGCTTTTAACAATCCAGCTTCATTAGGTATTCCAGGACCTGGAGAAAGTAATATTTTGTCAAAATGAGCAATTTCATCAATGTCAAATTCATCGTTTCTGTAAACGGTAACTTCACATTCTAAATCTTCGAGATAATGCACTAAATTATATGTGAAACTATCGTAATTGTCTATAACTAATATTTTTTTCATTTTATTTTTCATTTAAACTTTTAGGTTTTGGCTGTTGCGACTCAACACTAAAAACTGAACACTGATTACTTTTATTAAATTGTTTCCGCTAATTCTAGCGCTTTATTCAACGCCAATAATTTATTATAGACCTCTTGCATTTCGCTTTCTTCGTTTGAACCTGCAACAATACCTGCGCCTGCTTGAGAATGCAATTGGTGGTTTTTACTTAAGAAAGTTCGAATCATAATAGCATGATTAAAGTTGCCTTCAAAGTCCATAAAACCGATGGCACCTCCATAGAAATTACGGTTTGTTTTTTCATATTCTTCAATGAGTTGCATGGCTCTATGTTTAGGAGCGCCACTCAAGGTTCCGGCTGGAAAAGTGTCGGCAACTACTTGCATTGTGGTTGCTTTCTCGTGTAAAACACCGGTCACTTTTGAAACTAGATGAATTACATGCGAGAAAAATTGTATTTCTCTATACCGTTCCACCTTTACATTATGACCATTTCGGCTTAAATCATTACGAGCCAAATCTACAAGCATAACATGTTCACTATTTTCTTTTTTATCTTCGGATAATTTTTTGGCCAGAACTGCGTCTTTTTCGTCATCGCCAGTGCGTCTGAAGGTTCCTGCAATGGGATGAATTTCGGCTTTACGGTTTTTGACAATGATCTGGGCTTCAGGAGAAGATCCAAATATTTTGAAATCACCATAGTCAAAAAAGAACAGATAAGGCGAAGGGTTGATACTTCTTAATGCTCGATATACATTAAATTCATCCCCTTTAAATCCTTGCGTAAATCGTCTGGACAAGACAAGTTGAAAAACATCACCTCGATAGCAATGTTTTTTTGCTAAAGCTACATTGTGTTTGAATTCTTCATCGGTTAAATTTGAATAGCCTTCCCCGTCTTTTGAAAATTTGTACGAAGCTATATTGCGAGATTGTATTAGTTGTTCAATTTCAGCGATATTGTTTTTCCCGTCTACAGAATGACAAAAAATATAAGCTTCGTTTTTGAAATGATTTATAGCAATAATATTTTGATAAACCGCATAATACACATCTGGAATAGTAGTGTTATTTTCCTTTTTGGCAATGTTTACTTTTTCAAAATAGCGAACAGCATCATAGGATATATAGCCAAAAAGACCATTGTTTATGAATTTAAAATTGGTTTTATCTGAAGAAAATTGGCCTGAAAAATCTTGTATTGTTTGTGGAATATCTGTTTTAGAGTCTATTGGTGTATTTTCAAAACTTCCGTCGGGAAAATTTTTATAAATCGTTTCGTTTTCAATTTTTATAGAAGCTATAGGGTTACAGCAGATATACGAAAAACTGTTATCGTTTCCGTGATAATCGCTACTTTCAAGTAATAAACTATTTGGGAATTTATCTCGTATTTTAAAATAAATGCTAACAGGAGTAATCGTGTCGGCAAGAATTTGCTTGTAATTGGTTTGTAATTTATAATTCTTCATATTATTAATTTCTATTTTGTTTCTACTCCCTCCCCTCTGCCTGTCGGCAGACGGGTTTAGGGAGTCCCGATAGCTATCGGGAGGGGTGGGGCTAAAAAAAAAGGCTTGTCGTGATGACAAGCCTTATCTATTTATAGTTTTATACTACGGTAGCTTTGTTCACGACGATTGACGTAAAATGTTCCACCACCAAGTATTTTTTAAAATTATTTTCATAGGACAAATATATAAATCAAAATTGATTATCCAAATAGTTTAAATAAAAAAACACTTTTTTTATTTTCTTAAAACAACAAACCCCAAAAATATCTTCTTGGGGTTTGTTAGTTTTACTTTTGGTATTGAATTAAAAATTTAGAGCAATATTCAATTCGAACTCATCCGAAATAGCTTTGTCACCTAGGCTATCAAAAAAAGATTTAGAACCATATTTTATATCATACAAAGTTCTGTTTACATTAAATGTGGTTGTTGCTGTTTTTTCTTTTGTAGCAAGATCAAAAATGATAGGTTTAGTAATTCCTTTGATAGTTAAATCTGCTGTTATTGTATAAAGGCTTGTTGAAACAGCTTTAATTTTTTTAAACACTAAAGAAGCAGTTGGGAATTTTTCTGTTCCAAAAAAGTCATCCGCTTTCAAGTGACCGTCTAATTTATCTTTGTACTCTCCAGTTAAGTCAGTTGCGGTTAAAGAGGTCATGTCTACTGTAAAACTTCCTGAACTTAATTTGTTTTTTTTGAAAGTCAAAGAACCATCTGTAAAGTTTACTGTTCCGTTATGTTTACCAGTTACTTTTTTTCCTATCCATTCTATTTTACTTTTTGTAACATCAATTTTTTTGATCTGAGCGGTTACGGATACTGTACTTATAAGTACTACTAAGGCTAATGCTATTGATTTTAAATTTTTCATGCTGTTTAAATTTGATTGTTTATAAATAATTAAAGTGTAATAAATAATTCGTCGTTTGATTTTCTAACTTTTTTAAGATGCTGTGTGGCATCTTCTTCGCTTCGGTAACCTATGGTTGCTACTAAACTGGCGTTTAATCCCAACTGTGTAAGTCCTAATATTTCATTGTATTGTTCTGGAACAAAACCTTCCATAGGCGTAACATCAATTTTAAGTTCAGCAGCAGCATTTAATAAATTTGCAAGTGCTAAATAGGTTTGTTTTGCTGTCCAAACAGGAATTACTTCTGCTGGAACATTAGCCAAAAACCCTTTGATGTAATCGCCATAAGGAGTTACATTTTCTAGTGCCAAACCTCTTGTATCGGCAATATTTTGAAGATAGCCATCGATATAATCGTTGCTAACATCGGTTTTGCAAGCAAAAACTATTAAATGTGAAGCGTCAATAATTTGAGATTGTCCCCAGGATGCTGGTTTTAATTGCGCTCTTAATTCGGGATTTTCAACAATAATAACTTGATAAGGTTGTAGTCCGAAAGAAGAAGAACTCAAGCGAATGGCTTCTTTTAAGGTGTTTAAATCTTCGGGTGAAATTTTCTTGGACGAATCGAATTTCTTTGTTGCGTAACGCCAGTTTTGATTTTCTAAAAAAGTGCTCATAATATTGTTGTTTGTTGGGTTCTGTATTTTTCTAATAATTGATTTAATAATTCTAATTCTTGCTGATTTAAATTTTTCGAAAAGTAATTTTCATGTTCAATAATTTTGGGATCTAATTCTTGCAAAATATCAAGTCCTTTTGGTGTAATCTTAACTTCAATTTTTCTGCGATTTTCAGGGCAAACTTCTCGGGTTACAAATTCCTTCAATAGCAATTTGTCTACTAGTCTTGTTGTGTTGCTGGTTTTGGCTAGCATTCGTTCTTGAAGTAAACACATGTTTGCGGGATTCCCTTTTTGACCTCTTAAAATTCGTAAAACATTATATTGTTCAGAAGATAAATCATAAGGCTTTACTATTTCATTGAACCTATCATAAATTACATTTTGTGTATAGATAATGTTTAGAATAACTTTTTTCGAATTATCCATTAAAACGCTTGATTTTATAACTTCTTCAATTTTCATAAAGCAAAACATATTGTTTGTAGGTACAAATGTAGTGTATTTTATATTTGTACATACAAATGTTATGTTATCGTTTTGTTAAAAAATTATAACTGCTTTTTTTTTAATGGATTTCGGTCTCAAAATGGTAATTAGAAAAGATATTTTTACCCTTACTATTTTTCAAAATAAGGCTGTTATTAAAGATATAATTAAAATACAAATTCACAGTTAAGTTGAGTTAATGCTATTTTGTTAGTGTAATAAATAGATATAACAGTGATTTGTTGCGATTTATTTGACAAATTCGCAATTCGTTGAATTTATGTGTATTCGAAAACGTTTTCTTAGAATAATTACGGAATTAACAATTGTGTTAGGTAAATTTTGATTTAAATCTCGTAATTTTACAATAAAATAATAATAATATGAATTTGACACAAGAAGAATGGGTTTCTCAATTTGAAGCTGATACGAACCCTGTAATACTTGATGTAAGAACAGAAGACGAATGCAATCAAGGAATTATAGAAAATGCAATAAATATTGATATTCACAAAGGGACAGAATTTATGGCGGCAATTGAAGCTTTAGACAAAACCAAAAATTATTATGTCTATTGTCGTTCAGGGGTTAGAAGTGCAAAAGCCTGTCAAATAATGAACGAATTAGGAATAGAAAACGCCTATAATTTACTTGGAGGAATTATAGAATGGAATGGTGACATAGTTTAGTATAAAAACACATAAAGGTACTTCAGTCCCTTTTTTAATTTAAACAGAAATAAACATAAAAATAATGAATACAATACCACAAGAATTTCAAATTACATCTTTGTTACATCAAGATAATTTTCTGCTTGATGGAGAATTAAAAAAATGGACAGGTGCAACAACTCCAGTATATTCGACTATTTCTTCTACCGAAAATTATCAAGCTACTTTATTAGGTTCTATTCCATCGATGACCGAAGTTGATGCAATGAATGCTTTAGATTCTGCTGACGCGGCTTTTCATAACGGTCAAGGTCTATGGCCTACAATGAAGGTAGCGGATCGTATTAAGTGTATGGAAAAATTTGTAACTCAAATGAAAGAAACTCGTGCTGAGGTTGTCAAACTTTTGATGTGGGAAATTGGAAAAACGCTAGGAGATTCTGAAAAAGAATTTGATAGAACCGTAGAATATATCTATGATACTATTGATAGTTACAAAGAATTAAACAGCCGTAGCGCACATTTTTCAAAAGTGCAAGGAATAAACGCCATGGTTCGTCGTGGACCTTTAGGAGTAGTGCTATGTTTAGGGCCTTACAATTACCCTTTGAACGAAACATTTTCTTTACTAATTCCTGCGTTAATTATGGGTAATCCTGTAATTTTTAAACCTGCAAAACACGGTGTATTGTTGATATCTCCTTTGTTAGAAGCTTTTAGAAGTAGTTTTCCAAAAGGGGTTATAAATATATTGTATGGTCGTGGTCGAGAAGTGGCTTCTCCGATTATGAAATCAGGGCGAGTAGCTATTTTAGCTTTGATCGGGAATAGTAAATCGGCTATCGCTTTGCAAGATTTACATCCAAATAAAAACAGATTGCGTTTGGTTTTAGGTTTAGAGGCAAAAAATCCAGCAATTATTTTACCCGATGCTAATTTAGATTTGGCTATTGCAGAATGTGTAGCGGGATCTTTGTCGTTTAATGGACAAAGATGTACTGCCTTAAAAGTGTTGTATGTTCACGAATCTATTGCAGATGAGTTTAACAAACGTTTTGCTGCCAAAGTAGATGCGCTAGTTTACGGAAATCCTTGGGATAAATCAGCCTTTCTTACGCCTTTACCAGAAAAAGATAAACCTGCTTATATTCAAGAATTAATAGATGATGCTACTAGTCTTGGCGCCAAAGTCATTAATGAAAAAGGGGGAAAACAATTGGATAATTACATATTTCCTGCTATTTTATATCCTATAAATAAACAAATGCGTATTTACCATGAAGAGCAATTCGGACCAGTAGTTCCAATTATTTCTTTCAAAAATATTCAAGAACCTTTAGATGATATGGCAGAATCAAATTATGGACAGCAAGTTAGTTTGTTTGGTCAAAATGTAAAAACCATCGCACCACTTATCGATAATTTGGTGAATTTGGTGTGTAGAGTGAATTTAAATAGTTCTTGTCAAAGAGGACCAGATGTTTTTCCGTTTACAGGTAGAAAAGATTCCGCTGTTGGAACCTTGAGTATTCATGATGCTTTGCGCTCTTTCTCTATAAGAACCTTCGTAGCTTCTAAAGATAATGAATACAACAATAATATTTTGCAGGAATTGTTAAACAGCAAAGAATCTAATTTTATTAATACTGATTATATTTTGTAATCTTGATTTTTATAGAATAACTTAGTTTTTTTGTAAATAGAATAATCAAAAAAAGAGGATTTACCTATTCAGGTTTTCCTCTTTTTTCTTTTAATAATCTTTCCGAAAAAAAACATGTTATGTTTTTTATTGCAAATGAATATAATTACGTATATTTGTATTAAGTATTTTTACGTAGTTTTTTATAAAAAATGATACAAGTCGAAGAAGCATTATCGATTATTGCAACCCAAAGTTGCCGAATGCCAATCAAAAAAATACAAGTGGCTCATGCGCTTGATTTTATTTTGGCAGAAGCAATTTATGCGCCTATAGATATGCCCCCTTTTAGGCAATCTGCTATGGATGGTTATGCTTTTTCGCATTCTGAATTACATGATTATAAAGTAGTAAGTACCTCTCAAGCAGGAGATTTTTCTAATAAAAAGACTGCAAAAAATGAGGCAATTCGAATTTTTACGGGTGCCTTTGTACCTGATCGTTTAGACACAGTGGTTATGCAAGAGCATACTTTGAGAAATGATGATTTTCTTCAAATTACTAAAATGCCTTCTTTTTGTGCAAATGTTAGAAACAAAGGGGAGCAAGTTCAAAAAGGGGCCCTTGTTTTGGAAAAGAATACTCGAATAACACCTGCTGCTATTGGTTTTTTGGCCTGTTTAGGAATAACAAAGATATCCGTTTTTGCTAAACCAAAAGTAGCCATTGTGATCACTGGAAACGAATTAGTGTCTCCCGGAAAAAAATTACCCAAAGGGAAAATTTTCGAAAGTAATTCGGTTATGCTTGAAGCTGCTATGCAAACTATTGGGATTAGTAAAATTAAAAAACTCACAGTTAATGATAGTTTAAAGAACACTAAAAAAGTGTTGAAAGAATGCCTTTCTAATTTTGATATTATTTTAGTTTCGGGAGGAATTTCGGTTGGTGATTATGATTTTGTCAAAGAAGCTCTTTTAGCCAATGGTGTTGAAGAATTGTTTTATACAATCAATCAAAAGCCAGGGAAACCTTTGTTTTTTGGAAAAAAAGAACAAACCATCGTTTTTGCTTTACCTGGAAATCCAGCATCTTCTTTGACGAGTTTTTATGTTTATGTTTATCCTGCTTTAAAAATAAGCATGGGTTTTGAAGCAATTCATTTGCCAAAAATTAAACGAAAAATAACCAGTTCGTTTGAAAATAATTCAGGTAAATCACTGTTTTTAAAAGGGTTTTATGATGATAATTCCGTTACCGTTTTAGAAAGTCAAAGTTCAGCGATGTTAAATAGCTTTGCTATGGCAAATGGTTTAATTTATTTGTCTTTTGATGCAGTAAGTGTCGAAAAAAACCAAGAAGTTGTAGTTATACCTATACTTTAAAGCATTAAAAATGGAGATAGTAAACACAAATTTTTTAATTCTTTTCTGCATTTTGATGGCGGTTGTTGCTTTTTTGTATTCTAGTGTGGGTCATGGTGGCGCTTCTGGATATTTGGCGTTAATGAGTCTTTTTTCATTTCCTATTTCGGTAATGAAACCCTCTGCTTTATTGCTTAATCTATTTGTCTCAGCGATATCTTTTATCTTCTATTTTAGTAGAAAAGAGTTCTTTAAACCAAAGCTTTTTTATCCCTTTGCTATTACTTCGGTTCCAGCTGCATTTTTAGGAGGTATGATGCCTTTAGAAAACAGTACCTATAAAATTTTATTAGGCATTGTATTAATTTTAGCAGCATTGCGATTACTAGGTTTTTTCATTAATAAAGAAAATGAAATCAAGCCAATAAATAACGTTTTGGCGATGGCAATTGGTTTCGCAATAGGGCTTTTGTCAGGCATGTTAGGTATTGGTGGTGGAGTTATATTAAGTCCAGTTTTATTATTATTGGGCTGGGCAACGATAAAAGAGACTGCAGCTATTTCTAGTTTGTTTATCTTTGTCAATTCAATTGCGGGACTTTCAGGCTATTTTATTGGAGACAAAACATTTCCTTCAGATAGTTTATATTTAGTGCCAATAGCAGTTTTTGGAGGATTTTTAGGTTCATATTATGGCAGTGGTTATTTCTCTAATAAAGTTTTGAAATATGTTTTAGCTTCGGTAATTTTGATTGCTAGTTTCAAGCTAATTATTTGATAATTAATAGTATGCAAATATCAATTTTGTGTGGTGGGAAAAGTAGCCGAATGCAATCGGAGAAAGGATTAGTTTTATATCAAAACAAGGCTTTTATCGAACATATTATTGATGCAGTTTTGCCAATTTCTGAAAACATTCAGTTGGTCACCAACTCAATTGAATACGATTATTTAGGGTTTAAAATTGTAAAAGATATTGTGTTAGAAAAAGGACCTTTGGGCGGAATATATTCGGCACTAGTTCATTCAGATTTTGATGATAATTTGATTTTAAGTTGTGATATTCCACTAATTTCTTCACAAATGATTCAGCTGTTAGTGGATACACATACAGAAAATGTTGATATTTCGGTTTTTGGAAATCACGAAAGAATTCATCCATTAATTGGAATGTATTCTAGAAATTTAATTTCAGTTTTAAAAGAAGCCATAGATTTAAATTCATTAAAAATGATGGATTTTATTTCAAAAAATAAGCATCAATTGATTCCAATTGAAGAAAAAAATATAAAGTTGTTTAAAAATATTAATTCAGTAGCCGATTTAAAAGCAATTGAATTAATTTAAGTTATACTAAAATGATAAATACAAAAAAACCAAAACTAACTATAGTTGGCGCAGGACCAGGAGATATTGAGTTGATTACTTTGAAAGCAATAAAAGCACTCGAAAATGCTGATGTAGTTTTGTATGATGCTTTGGTGAACGAAGAGTTATTAGCCTATGCGACAAATGCCGAAATAGTTTTTGTAGGCAAACGTTTTGGCTGCCATGCCTATACTCAAGATCAAATAAACGAACTTATTGTGTCTATGGCAAAACAATTTGGTCATGTGGTTCGCTTAAAAGGAGGGGATCCTTTTATTTTTGGTAGAGGAAGCGAAGAAATAGAATTTGTTAAAAAATATGGTATCGAAACCGCAATAGTTCCCGGAATATCATCGGCTTTGGGTGTTCCTGCAGCCAATGGCATTAGCTTAACCCAACGCGGTGTATCCGAAAGTTTTTGGGTAATTACCGGAACAACATCGGAACATAAATTATCCAAAGATGTTACGCTAGCGGCGCAGTCGACTGCTACAGTTGTAATTTTGATGGGAATGAATAAATTAGAAGAAATCATTTCGATTTATCAAACCAATGGAAAAGAGGATTTGCCTATTACGATTATTCAAAATGGAACAAAATCCAACCAGAAAAAAGTGATAGGAACGATCAGTACCATTCAAGAATTGGTTCGAGAATACCAATTGGCTTCGCCAGCCATTATTGTTATTGGCGAAGTGGTCAAAAATAATTTCCAATGGGATTCCTATTTAAAAAACGAGAATGACGATTTTATTTTTCAAAATTTAAATATTGTTGCATGATAACCGTTAAGTATTTTGGTGCTATCGCAGAGCAAACAAAAAGCAATGAAGAGGAACTTTCTTTTTCGAATAGGCTTTTGAGTGATTTGTTAGCTGCATTGAAACAAAAACACCAATTGACTGATTTGACATTTACAGTAGCTGTGAATCAAAAAATAGTTCAAAATTCTGCTGAATATAGCTTAAAAAGTAACGATATCGTTGCCCTATTGCCTCCTTTTGCAGGAGGTTAAGTATCCTAAACCCCCATCGGCGGGGTAATTCTTAAATAATACATTTATGGAAACAACACGATACAACCGACAAATAATTCTTCCAGAAGTGGGAACAGAGGGACAAGCAAAGTTACTTCAGGCGAAAGTTTTACTTGCCGGCGCTGGCGGATTAGGAGCAACTGTTTTGCCGTATCTTGTTGCGGCTGGTGTTGGAGAAATCGGACTCATTGATGATGATATTGTAGCCATAAGTAATTTACAACGCCAAGTGATTTACAAAACCAGTTCGGTGGGTGAAACTAAAGTTATCGAAGCCCAAAAAATGGCATTAGCACTCAATCCTGACATTAAAATAAATATCTATAACGAAAAATTAACCTCAAAAAATGCAATTTCATTATTTGAAAATTATGATATTGTTGTAGATGCTACCGATAATTTAAGCACAAAATATCTAATAAATGATGCCTCAATAGTCACTAAAACTCCTTTTGTATACGGCTCAGTATTTAAATTTGAAGGACAGGTTTCAGTTTTTAATTATCAAAACGGACCTAGTTATCGTTGTCTTTTTCCTAACAAATCACAAGAAACTAAAAACTGTAATGAATCAGGGGTTTTAGGTACTTCGGTTGGTTTAATAGGTATGTTACAAGCCAATGAAGTATTGAAAATGATTTTAGGAATAGGGGAGGTGTTGTCGGGAGAATTATTAGTCTATAATTTGTTGACCAATGACCAACAGAAGTATTCCTTTTCTAAATCAGATGTTAAAGTTATGAGTGTTTTAGATTTTGAAGAGAAATATAACAATTTTATAGAAGAAATTTCAGCTTTTGAGGCTTTAGAACTTGCTAATAGTCCCGAAGTTTTTTTTCTAGATGTTCGCAATTTTGATGAAACTCCCCAAATAAATCTCCCTAATAGCATACAAATTCCTTTAGATTATCTTGAAAAAGAGCTGTCTCAGTTGGATAGTAATCTAGCCCTAATTGTTTTTTGTCAATCGGGTATCCGAAGCAAGAAAGCAGTGGAGCTATTAAGGAAATATGATTTTAAGAATGTCAAAAGTATTATTGGCGGTGCGATTGCCATTGAAAAAATAAATAAGGAAACGGTTGCTGTTTTCTAAAAATATAAAAAATGAGTAAGAAAACAGTTTTTATACAAGGGCCAATAAGTGCAGAATTTATTGGAAATTCAATTGCTAAACACCAATCAAAAACCACTATTGGTGCGCATAACATTTTTTTGGGTCAAGTAAGAGCTGATGCAATCGAAGGCAATTTCGTTTCGGCAATCGATTATACTGCTTATGAAGAAATGGCAAATGAAAAACTAGATGAAATTAGAGAAAGAGCATTTGCCCAGTTCGATCTCATTTGTATGCACATTTATCACAGTCTAGGAGTGGTCAAAGCAGGAGAAATCTGTTTGTTTGTCTTTGTTTCTGCCACTAGAAGAAAACAGGTTTATGCCGCTACCGAAGCGATTGTGAATTGGGTTAAAACGGAAGTGCCTATTTTTGGAAAAGAGCTTTTCGAAAACGAGACTTTTACATGGAAAAAAAATAATTAAATGTAAATTGCAAAGATTAAAATATGCAATTTTCTTATTTTAAACCACATAGAATCATAGTCTGTGTTTGTAAATAAAGATTTGAATAGAAAATATACTATTTTTCAACATAGCAGCTTATCTGAAAAAGTGAAACTTCTATGTAGACTTTAAATGACAAAATCTATGATTCTATGTGGTAAAAAATAAATTTTTAGGATAATACAAAAAGGGTTTTTTTAAACCACATAGAATCATAGTTTGTGTTTTTAAATAAAGATTAGAATAGAAAATATACTATTTTAAACATAGTTACTTATCTGAAAAAGTGAAACTTCTATGTAAACTGTCAAAAATATAACCTATGAATCTATGTGGTTAAAGAAATAAAATAAAATGATAATAGAAAAGTTACTTATTTAAACCACATAGAATCATAGTCTGTGTTTGTAAATAAAGATTAGAATAGAAAACATACTATTTTTCAACATAGTTACTTATCTGAAAAAGTGAAACTTCTATGTAAACTGTTAAATATAAAAACCTATGACTCTATGTGGTTAAATAAATAAAATACTATGGTAACACAAAAGTTACCTGTTTTAAACCACATAGAATCATAGTCTGTGTTTGTAAATAAAGATTTGAATAGAAAATATACTATTTTTCAACATAGCAGTTTATCTGAAAAAGTGCAACTTCTATTTCGAAGTGTGCTTAAAGAAATAAAATAAAATGATAACACAAAAATATTTAGATGAGTTAACTTACGATGTTATTGGTGCTGCCATAGAAGTGCATAAAATAATGGGTAGAGGTTTGTTAGAAAATGTATATCATCAATGCTTGAAAGAAGAATTATCTTATAGAAATATAAATTTTTCTACTGAAATGAGAATTCCAGTTATTTACAAGAATAAAGAACTTGAAATTGATTTTAAATGTGATTTATTTATTGAAAAATGCCTTGTTGTTGAATTAAAAGCTGTTCTGAAATTAATGTTATACACGAAGCACAACTTCTTACGTATATGAAACTTTTAAAAGCTCCAAAAGGAATTTTAATTAATTTTAATTGTTACAATATTTTCAAAGAGGGACAAAAAACTTTTGTTAATGAATATTTTACAAATGCCTCTAAATTTTAGTCATTACAGACTAGAATACTCATAAAATTAGAAGACAACACTTTTACTTTGAATAAAAACACCTAAAGAATGGTTGACATCACACATAAAATAAACACACTGCGAACCGCAACGGCTATGGCTACCGTAAATGTTAGCCTTCAAGACACTATTGACGCCGTTGTAAATAATCTAGTTCCGAAAGGGAATGTGCTCGAAATGGCTAAAACAGCGGGATTATTTGCTGTTAAAAACACCCATTTAGCGATACCCGATTGCCATCCTATTCCTATTGAGTTTACTTCGGTGGAGTATGAAATCAAGGATTTGAGTATTGCTATTATTTTCACAGTAAAAACGGTTTATAAAACTGGGGTTGAGGTCGAAGCCATGCACGGTGCTTCGATTGTGGCACTCACGATGTATGATATGCTCAAACCTATTGATAAAAACATTGAGATTTCGAACATAAAACTAATCAGTAAGCATGGCGGAAAATCATCCTATAAAAACAGGTTTCCTGCGGGAATCAAAGCGGCGGTTTTTGTATGTTCCGATTCGATTTTTGCGGGAGATAAAGAAGATAAATCGGGTAAAATTATTGTCGAAAAACTAGCCCTTTCGGGAGTTGATACGACCCATTATGAAATTATTCCTGATGAAGTTTCGGTCATTCAAGAAAAAACCAAAGCTTTCGCTAAAGATAATCAGTTGGTTATTTTCACGGGAGGAACGGGGCTTTCGCCAAGAGATGTCACTCCCGAAGCATTAGAACCTTTGCTCGAAACTAGAATTCCAGGGATTGAAGAAGCCATTCGCAAATACGGTCAAGATCGTATGCCGTATGCCATGCTTTCGCGTTCTGTTGTGGGCACTTTAGGCAACGCTTTAGTGTTGGCTTTACCAGGTTCTGCCAATGGAGCCAAAGAATCTATGGATGCTATTTTTCCGCATGTATTGCATGTATTTCATATCCTAAAAGGAAATAATCATGATAGCCAATAAGACGGTTTTAACGGATGATTTTGGACGCAAACACAACTATTTGCGTATTTCTTTGATCGAGAAATGCAATTTGCGTTGTACCTATTGTATGCCCGCTGACGGCATTGCGTTGAGTCCAAAGGCGAGTTTGATGACCGCTGACGAAATTTTTGCTATTGCAAAAACCTTTGTCAATAATGGAGTCGATAAAATCCGACTTACAGGCGGAGAACCCTTATTAAGAAAAGACTTTCCCGAAATCATTGCTCAATTATCGAAATTGAATACCGAAATTTCGATTACTACAAACGGAATTCTCATTGATAAGCATATTGCTATTTTAAAGCAATACAACATCAAGAAAATCAACCTGAGTTTAGACACTTTGGTTCCTGAAAAATTTCAAACCATCACGTTGCGCAATCAGTTCGAAAAAGTACTTGATAACTTGCATTTGCTTTTGAATCAGGAATTTAAAATCAAAGTCAATGTCGTTTTGATTAAAGGTTTTAACGACAACGAAATTATCGATTTTATAAAACTGACTGAGTTTCTACCCATTTCGATTCGGTTTATCGAATTCATGCCTTTTGCAGGAAACGATTGGGACAGAAGTAAAATGGTAAGCCAACACGAAATTTTGCAGCAAGTCCAAAATCATTTTCCAGCCACCGAGTTAGAAACACTAGAAAACGAGAAGAATTTCACGGCTCGGGAGTATAAAATAAAAAACTATTTGGGCAGCTTTGGTATCATTAGCTCCATCACGAATCCCTTTTGTGATGGTTGCAATCGCATTCGATTGACTGCCAATGGTAAAATAAAAAATTGTTTGTTCTCTAACGCCGAAACCGATTTACTCACCGCCTACAGAAACGGCGAATCCCTAGAAAATTTGATTGCATTTGCCCTCCAAAACAAAAAGAAAATACGCGCCGGAATGGAAACTATCGATGCGGTAAACAATCCTGTTTTGAACCAAGACAATCGAAGTATGATTGCGATTGGGGGGTAAATCAACTTCAATAATAGTCGTATCTGAAGATTTGTAAGAATTATTTGTATATTAGTAAATAAATATCGGAGATTATTATGGCACAAAGCCACCCCTTTTTGGGTAGATTGTGGCCATTTTATGGCTGGTATATATGAGTTATGCACAAGCTTAAAAAAACTCGGAGTCCTAAAATAGTTTTATTGAAAATTTAAAATAACATATGGAAAATTTTATAACTGACATAATATTCGAAACTTCTAGGAATGTTTCAAATTTGCATATCCCCGATAGCGCGGATTTGCAATAATTATCTCGTATAGGATAGCGCGGATTTACAATCCGTGCCCATTAACGAGAGTATCGCAGAGGAACAATAAAAATTTGTAGTTTTGTTATTTTTAAAATAATATGTCAACAAAATATATAGCTACCACAACCGAAGAAGCCTTTTTATAACCATTACTACAGTTGGTTGGATAGATGTTTTACAAGATTGAATCAAAAAAATAACATAATTAGAGCATTACACTATTGTCAAGAAAACAAAGACTTATAAATTTATGCCTATTGCATAATGCACAGTCATTTACATTTGCTTTGTAAAGGAACAAATGGCTTTGTATTGTCAGATATAATAAGAGATTTTAAAAAATTTACATCAAAACAAATTGTAAAAACCATACTAGAAGAGCCAGAGAGCAGAAGAGAATGGATGCTAAGTTTTTTTCAAAA
>NZ_JBJXDQ010000151.1:0-18957 GCF_046155325.1 Flavobacterium sp. | reverse complement strand
GGCGATGCTTCTGGAAGAGTTGCTAGATAAATAAGAGATTATGATAATAGATACCTTAAATAACGCATCAAAATATTATAGTTTGCATCCTTCCTTTGCGAAAGCATTTGAGTTTTTACACCAAAATGATTTGGCAAATCTTACTGAAGGCGTTTCAGAAACTCCAGAAGGTTTGAAGTTAATTGTCAATACTGCAAACGGAAAAACAGAAGAAGCTAGTTTAGCAAAATTTGAATGTCACGATAATAATATCGACATACAAGTTTGTGTAAAAGGATTGGAAACTTTCGGATGGAAACCAAGAGAAAAATGCGTAGCACAAAACGGAGCATACAATCCAGAGAAAGATGTTCGTTTTTTTAGCGATGCACCCGACATGTTTTTTCAATTAACAGACGGACAATTTGCCGTTTTCTTTCCAGAAGATGTGCATGCCCCAATGATTGGCGAAGGCGAAATAAAAAAAGTAGTAATTAAAGTTAAAATATAAAGTATGAGTACCATTCAAAAAGTATCAGATGCCATTGTACAACAAGGAATGCTTCCGTTGTATTTCAATGCCGATGAAACCGTAACAATAGAAGTTTTAAGAGCGATTTACAGAGCAGGAATCAAAGCGGTGGAATATACCAGTCGTGGCGAAACAGCCTTATCAAACTTTACCAAAATGGTAGAAGTAAGAAATGCTGAAATGCCTGATTTATTATTAGGTATTGGAACTATAAAAAACTTGCAACAAGCAGAAGAATATTTCGCAGTTGGTGCTGATTTTTTCATCAGTCCAGGATTTGTTCCAGAAGTGGCGGTATTTTTAAAAAGCAAAGGAATTTTGTACAGCCCGGGTTGTATGACACCAACAGAAATTATTACAGCTGAGAATGCTGGGATTCATTTCATCAAATTGTTTCCTGGGAATATGCTAGGACCCGATTTCTTAAGTGGAATTAAAGATATTTTCCCAAAATTATTGTTCATGCCAACAGGTGGTGTGGATACAACCAAAGAAAATATCGGTGGTTGGTTTAAAGCTGGAGTTTCGGCAGTTGGAATGGGAAGTAAATTAATCAGCAAACAATTAATGGCTGACAAAGATTACGCAACAATCGAATCGGAAACTAAAATTGTATTGAGTTTAATTCAAACTATAAAAAACTAAACTATGAAAACAGTAGTTATAACAGGAGCAGGAGGAGTTTTGTGTGGTACATTGGCAAAAGCATTGGCTAAACAAGGCTACCAAATAGCCCTTTTGGATTTAAAAAAAGAAGCTGCAGATGCAGTTGCAAACGAAATTAATGCAGCTGGTGGTAAAGCAATTGGTGTTGCCGCAAATGTGTTGGAAAAAGAATCATTAGAAGCAGCCAGAAAAGAAGTCAATGAAAAATTGGGAAGTTGCGATATTTTAGTTAATGGTGCCGGTGGAAATCACCCATTGGGAACCACATCAAATCCATTTCTATTAGAAGAGGACTTACAAAATACAACCGAAGGTTTCAAAACATTTTTTGATTTGGATGCCGAAGGAATAAAGTTTGTTTTCAATTTAAACTTTATCGGAACTTTATTGCCAACGCAAGTTTTTTCAAAAGACATGATAGGCAAAAAAGGCTGTAGCATTTTGAATATTTCTTCGATGAATGCCTTTACACCTTTGACAAAAATACCAGCATACAGTGGTGCAAAAGCGGCTGTATCTAACTTTACGCAATGGTTGGCAGTACACTTTTCAAAAGTAGGAATCCGTGTTAATGCCTTGGCTCCTGGATTTTTCTTAACCGATCAAAACCGTTCTTTATTGACAACTGGAAACGGTGAATTGACTGCAAGAGGAAACACCATTATAGATCAAACTCCAATGGGAAGATTTGGAGAACCGGAAGATTTAATTAGCACCACGCTTTATTTATGCGATGACGCATCCTCTTTTGTGACGGGTGTTGTTATTCCTATCGATGGAGGTTTTAGTGCGTTTAGTGGAGTTTAATAAAACTTGAATTCAATTAATAAATGCGAAAAATGTCTGGCATTATCGACGAACAATTCAAATTTGCCGCGAAACAGTATAAAGTTTTAAGCAAGAACGTACCTACTGATAAAATGCCTAAAACTTTCAATTATTCTCAAAATATGATTGAAACAAGCAGTACAAAGTGTTGGTGTAGTGGGTTTTACCCTGGTTCACTTTTGTATATATACGAATATACTAAAGACCCTGAAATTAAGTCAGAAGCCATAAATCGTTTATCAATTTTAGAGAAAGAAAAACATTATACTGGTCATCACGATTTGGGTTTTATGATGTATTGTAGTTTCGGAAACGCTTACAGACTTTTTAAAAATCCAGAATATAATGCAACTATAGATACGGCATCAATGTCTTTAATAACACGCTATCGTCCTTCTATAAAATCTATTCAAAGCTGGAATAGCGCAAGTAAATTAAAATGTCCAGTTATTATAGATAATATGATGAATTTAGAAATGCTGTGCTGGGCAAGTGATAATGGTAGTAATAAAAATATTTCATGAAAAAATTAAAATTCTTACTAATTGCTTTGGGTCTAATTTCTTTTTTGGTATTTCTGCCAAAGGCAAATGCTCAAAAGGCAAATAAAAGAAAACAAGATAAAGTCCTTATTAGCAATGGTACTCAAGACAGGGAATATTGGTATAAATTACTCTATAAAATGTCTTATCCTGTAATACACAATTTGGCAAAGGATTCGTTAAAAAAGAATATGCCTCTTGAAATTGCGCCAAAATATGGGCTTATAGCTGAAAAAGTATCTTATATGGAAGCTGTGGGTCGTACCATGGCAGGTGTTGCTCCTTGGTTAGCCCTTCCGGATGATAATACTAAAGAAGGGATTATGAGAAAACAGCTGAAAGAAGAATTGCTAAAAGGAATTTCTCATGCTTTTGACCCCAATAGTAATGATTATCTGAATTTTACTGAAGGAAATCACCAAATTGTTGATGCCGCCTTTTTTGCACACGCATTTTTAAGAGCCCCAAAAGCTCTGTGGGAACCTTTGGATTCTCTGACCAAAATTAGAGTCATAAAAGAATTTAAAAGTTTGCGCAACAGAAAAGCTGTTTATTCTAATTGGCTCCTTTTTTCTGGTATAACGGAAGCGTTTTTATTAAAAATTGGTGCAGATTACGATCCTGTAAGAATAGATTATGCATTAAAAAAAATAAATGAATGGTACGTTGGAGACGGCTGGTATAGCGATGGTCCAAAAATGAGCATGGACTATTACAATTCTTTTGTAATTCACTCTATGTTGGTAGATTTATTGGCTGTAACCGTGGAGAATAAAATATCAAATCAGAGCGAATACGATTTGGCTGTAAAGCGTATGTCCCGCTATTCTGAATATCTTGAACGAATAATTGCTCCTGATGGCACATTCCCAGCCTTTGGTCGCTCTATAACATACAGAACTGGTGTTTTTCAGGCTTTGGCGCAGACTGCTTTGATAGGAAAGCTAAACATTCAACAAGCGCAAGTTAGATGTGGACTGACTGCTGTGATGCACCGGATGTATGAAGAATGCAATAATTTTGATAAGAACGGATGGCTGATATTAGGATTTTGTGGTTCCCAGCCTCAAATTGCAGATTCTTATACTTCTACTGGTAGTCTCTATATTGCAACTTCAGCATTCCTGCCTTTAGGGTTGCCAGCGGATAACTCTTTTTGGACCGATGCACCTACAGATTGGACTTCCAAGAAAGCTTGGACTGGAAAACCAACTCCAAAAGATTATAAGGTTGATTACTAGGATTAAACGTAAATAAACTTTGAGAAGAGCTAAACCTAAATATTATAATCCGTAGATCCAAGTAGCAAATGCGAATATAAAAATCTCTAATTCTAATAATAGCTTCTCACAGAATTATCAAAAAAACTATATTAACTTATACTACGACAAAATTTAAAATAACAACGTAATGAAACTTTACACTAAATGATTAAACTTTCAAAATCTACTTCATCAATAATGTTTTGAAACTTGACATATAAGAAAACACTAAATGAGCAATATTTATTGAAATTAAACATTAACTAAAAATTCGCATTTATTATTTGAATGCACCCTTTAAAACATAAAGTTATGGAACAAACATGGAGATGGTACGGGCCAAATGACCCTGTAAAATTATCTGACGCTAGACAAGCCGGAGCAACTGGAATTGTAACTGCATTACACCATATTAAAAATGGTCAAGTGTGGGAAGTAGATGAAATAATGAAAAGAAAAAATGAAGTGGAAGCGGCAGGATTAACATTATCTGTTATAGAAAGTATTCCAGTTCACGAAGACATCAAAAAACAATCGGGTGATTATCTGAAATATATTGAAAACTACAAGCAAAGTATCAAAAACTTAGCCACTTGTGGAATAAATATTGTTTGTTATAATTTCATGCCTGTTTTAGATTGGTCAAGAACCGATTTATCTTATGAAATGCCTGATGGTTCGAAAGCCTTGCGTTTTGATATCAATGAATTTGCTGCTTTTGAATTGTTTATTTTAAAAAGACCAGGAGCAGAAACTACCTATTCAGAAGCGCAGCAAGCGAAAGCAAAAGCAACTTTTGAAAAGTTAACCGATGCCGATAAAGTAAAATTGCAACAAAACATTATTGCAGGTTTGCCAGGGGCTGAAGAGTCTTATACTGTGGAAGATTTCTTAAAAGTACTTCAAGGGTATAATGGAATTGATGCCAATAAATTAAAAGAAAATTTATATTATTTCTTACGTGAAATTATTCCTGTAGCCGAAAGTGCTGGTGTTTTAATGGCGATACATCCTGACGATCCACCTTATCCAATTTTAGGATTGCCAAGAGTAGTTTCTACAGAAGCTGATTTGATTCAATTATTAAATGCAATTGATTCGCCATCCAACGGATTTTGCATGTGTACTGGGTCTTACGGTGTTATTGCCAATAATGATTTGCCAGGAATTGTAGATCGTCATGGGGATAAAATGAATTTTATTCACTTGCGAAGTACGCAACGTGACGCCGAAGGAAATTTCTATGAAGCCAACCATTTAGAAGGCGATGTAGATATGTATGAAGTGGTAAAATCGATTTTGAAAAAACAAAAAGAAACGAAAAGAATTATCCCGATGCGTCCAGATCACGGACATCAAATGTTGGATGATTTGAACAAAAAAACAAATCCTGGATATTCAGGAATTGGTCGTTTACGAGGTCTTGCTGAATTGAGAGGTTTAGAAATGGGAATCGAACGCAGTTTATTCTAATATAAAGATGACTGAAAATATATTTATTACGGATGACTTTTTGTTACATAGTGAAGCTGCAAGAACGCTGTATCACGATTATGCAAAAGCGCAACCTATTTTTGATTACCACTGTCATTTGTCTCCAAAAGACATTGCTGAAGACCGCCAATTTGAGAATTTAGCTCAAATATGGATTGATGGGGATCATTATAAATACAGAGCCATGCGTGCCAATGGAGTGGATGAAAAATTCATTACGGGTGACGCAAGCGATTATGAAAAATTTGCTAAATGGGCAGAAACGGTTCCTTATACACTAAGAAACCCTTTGTACCATTGGACTCATTTGGAATTGAAAAATTATTTTGGCATCACTATTTTATTGGATTCAGATTCTGCGGAAGCCATTTACAACCAATGTTCTGATTTATTGAAAAAACCAGAATACAGTGTAAAAAATATACTTCGTAAAATGAATGTCTCTGTTGTGGGAACTACGGATGATCCAACGGATGATTTGCGCTACCACAAACAATTGCAGGAAGACAATTTCGAAATCAGAGTTTTGCCTTCTTTTCGTCCTGACAAAGCAACGGAAATGGAAAAAGGACAAGCATTTGTGGATTGGATTCAAAAATTAGAAAAAACAGTTGGTTATACTATTGCTGATTTTTCAAATTTAATAAAAGCACTTCAAGAACGACATGATTTTTTCCATGAAATGGGATGTCGAATTTCCGATCACGGACATGCAAATTTCTATGGAGAGGACTATACAGAAAGTGAAGTAAATATCATTTTTGCAAAAGCATTGAAAGGCGAATCGGTTTCGGTTTTGGAGATTAATAAGTACAAATCAGCCGTTTTGTTTGAATTGGCTTTGATGAATAAGAAAAAATCTTGGGCACAGCAATTTCATGTTGGAGCCATAAGAAATAATAATGCCAAAATGCTTCAAGAAATTGGTCCCGATCAGGGATTTGATTCTATTGGCGATTTGAATATGGCTGATAATATGAGCAAATTTTTCGGCAGATTGAGTCAATGCGATGGATTAACGAACACGATTGTCTATAATTTGAATCCCCGTGACAGCGAAATGTTTGCTTCTATGGCGGCTAACTTCAACGATGGAAAAGTGGCAGGCAAAATGCAATATGGCGCTGCTTGGTGGTTTTTGGACCAAAAAGATGGCATGGAAAAACAATTGGACGTACTTTCTAACTTTGGTTTATTGAGCCGATTTGTTGGCATGGTAACGGATTCTAGAAGTTTTCTTTCTTTTCCACGACATGAATATTTTAGACGTATCTTGTGCAATGTTCTTGGTGATGAAATTCAAAAAGGAGAATTGCCAAATAACATGAAACTTATCGGAACCATGGTGGAAGCTATTTGTTATAAAAATGCGGAAACTTATTTTGATATAAATAAATTATAAAAAAAACCTGAATTTAAATGGACATTTAGTTCGTTTTAATTCAAAATTGACTAAACCTAAAAACCAACTCATGAACAAAACAAATCAATCGATTGGAAATTACCGCTGGACCATCTGCGGTTTACTTTTTTTCGCAACAACTGTAAATTATTTAGACCGACAAGTGCTAAGCCTTTTGGCGCCGAGCTTATCAGAAGAATTTGGATGGACCAATAGTGATTATGCTAATATTACAGCAGTATTCCAGTTTATTTATGCTATTTCAATGCTTTTTGCGGGTAGAATAATTGACAAATTAGGAACCAAAAAAGGGTATGTTTTAGCCATTACCGTTTGGTCATTAGGTGCAATAATGCATGCGTATTCGTTACCAGTTGGAACCGCATTTTCAACGTTTATGGTTTGGATTGGAGTAGGCGCAGTGCCAATTTCAATTGCCGGTTTTATGTTGTCCCGAGCTGTTTTAGGTTTTGGAGAATCAGGGAACTTCCCTGCAGCAATAAAAGCGGTTGCAGAATATTTTCCCAAAAAAGAACGTTCGCTTGCAACAGGAATTTTTAATTCTGGTTCTAATGTTGGAGCTATCTTAGCCCCTTTAACTGTGCCTATTATTGCTGTAAATTATGGTTGGGAATTTGCCTTTATACTTGTGGGAGCAATAGGTTTTTTATGGATTATTTTTTGGTATTTTTTATACGAGATTCCTTCTAAACAAAAAAGATTATCAAAAGCAGAATTTGATTATATCCACGATGATGAAGCAGTTGTGGAAGAAACAGTAGGGGAACCGAAAGAAGATAAGGTTGCTTGGTTCAAACTATTAGGATACAAACAAACTTGGGCTTTTGTATTTGGAAAATTCATGACTGATGGTATTTGGTGGTTCTTTTTGTTTTGGTTGCCAAAATATCTTGAAGCACAATTCAATATGAAAGGAACAGATATTGTACTTCCATTAGCGGTTTTATATAGCATGACAATGGTAGGAAGTATCGGTGGCGGTTGGTTTCCAATGTATTTTATCAATAGAGGACACAATCCTTATGAAGGAAGAATGAAAGCCATGCTTGTTATTGCCTTATTCCCATTAGTGGTTTTATTAGCGCAACCTTTGGGGCATTTTACCTTTTGGATTCCAGTACTATTAATTGGGGTTGGTGCTTCAGCGCATCAGGCTTGGTCGGCTAATATTTTTACAACCGTTTCGGACATGTTTCCTAAAAAAGCAATTGGTTCCATCATTGGAATTGGTGGAATGGCTGGCGGTCTTGGAGGTGTTTTGGTATCTAAATTAGGCGGTGCTTTATTTGATTATTATGATGGTTTGGGTCACATTCAAACGGGTTATACTATCATGTTTGCAATTTGTGCTGTAGCCTATTTGATAGCCTGGTCTGTAATGAAAACGCTAGTTCCAAAATATAGTCCGATAACTGATTTGTAAGTTTATAATAATTTTTTTTAGATTTTTTTTTATTGCAGCCCCGAAGTTCTGCTTTGGGGTTGTTATTTTTTTTAAATCATATATATACTATACTAATACCATTCATTAATATAAATAGCCCTATTTGTCAGTTCGAGCGCAGTCGAGAACCATTATTACGTCTCGACTTCAATCGATATGACAAAAAATAATAGGAATATAAAGAACTAGTCAGGATATAAAAAAAACTTGAATATTAAATCCATGTCAAATTCAAATAAAAAAATAAATTTCATTAATCAAAGTGTTGTAAAGCACATTATTTTTGTTATAATTTTATTTGCTACAATTAGCCTATTTTCTCAAGAGTTACCTCAAATAATTACGGATAAAAAAATAGCTTCACAAAATTACCTGCCTGACTTTAGTTATTCTGGCTATCATTATGGAGAAATAAGAATTCCTCAAAAGTCAGAACAAATAATTAATGCCTCCGATTATGGAGTTATTGCAAATGATGATTTAGACGATTCAAAAGCCTTACTGAAAGCTATAAAAGCCACAAGTTCCTTAAATGCTGACGTGATTTTACAATTGCCAGCAGGCCGACTTATTCTAAGCGAGGTTTTATATCTTGAACGGAGTAATTTTGTACTGAGAGGTGCGGGATCTGGAAAGGAAGGTACCGAAATATTTTGCCCTCGCCCTATGATGTATTTAAAAGATCCGGAATCATTGAAAGAACTTAGAGAATATTTGGTGACTTTTGATAAAAGGCAAAGAGAAAAAGAGAATAATTTAGACCTGCCTTTTTCACAATATGCTTGGTCCGGAGGATTCATTTGGACACAAGTTCCCAATGAAAGAGTAAAATCATATATGGAAAAATATGACTCTAAATTAAATGTTTTAGCTAAGGTTTTGGCAGGAAAAAGAGGTGCAAAAACTTTTACAATTTCTGAAGCTAATGGGCTGAAAGTTGGAGATGTAGTCGAATTGCAATTATTTAATAAAGAGGGTGAAAACGGAGAATTAATCAAAACATTATATAATGGTGCAAAAGTAAAACCAGGTTCTCATCATTGGAAATTTCCAACATTGCCTGTAGTGCGACAGCAAGTGGAGATTGTAAAAATAACCAAGAACACTGTTACAATCAAAACACCTTTGTTATTGGAAATAAAAACAAATTATCAAGCACAATTAGTCGAATGGAAACATTTGTCAGAAGTGGGTATTGAGCACCTTAGTTTTACTTTTCCAAATACGCCCAGAGTGGCTCATCACGTTGAACAAGGCTATAATGCACTTTTTTTAACTAGAATTTTTAACAGTTGGGTTCGTGATGTAGTGATACATAATGCGGAGAGTGGCATTTTAACCGAAGAAATTGCAAATGTAACTATCGAGGATATTGTTACTGATGGTGATAATATTGCCCATTATACGGTTGCAATGGGAGGTGTTCATAATGTACTAGTCAAAAATCTTAAAGTTTATAATAATGCAGTACATCCTTTAAGTTTCAATACTTTTTCTTCAAAAGATGTGTACCAAAATTGTGAAATTTTTACCAATCCTTATTTAGATCAACACGCTGGTGCTAATCATCAAAATTTATTCGACAATATAAAAGTTCATTTTACTCCAAAGGCAGATAATAGTTATCCGTTATTTTTAGCAGGCGGAGCTGATTATTGGAGGCCGTCTCACGGAGCTTTTACTACTTTTTGGAATATTAATGTAAACGTTATGGGAAAACTTGACACTTCAAAACCAATTGTCCTGAATGGTATGGATGATGGACCATTTGCCAGAATAATTGGCGTACATGGAAATCAAGATTTCAAAATTGAATATGGGCCGGATGCTTATATTGAATTTTTAAACAAATCCATTTCCACAACTCCTTCATTATATGAGTATCAATTAAAAAAAAGATTGGAATAATTTGATGCCGGAAAGAATTAATTACTGAGAAGATATTTAATTCTTAAATAATTGTGATTACTTTTAAGGTTGAAATTGGGATAAATTATATGATATGTAAAGCATTGAATTAATTATCTTTATTGATGATAAAACATAATATGAAAACTAAACTTTTTTTCCTTTCTTTTTTATTTATGGTCTTTGGGGGTTTCTCCCAAACCAATAAATATAGATTGAATAATATATCGACTGTAGATGGACTTTCTCAAAGTACCGTTATTGCCATACATCAAGATGCCGTTGGTCAAATGTGGTTTGGTACAAGAGACGGTCTTAATAAATATGATGGAAATAAATTCACCATATTCCGAAATAATCCAAAAGATTCCACCTCAATTAGCAACAATGATATTCTATCCATAGAAGAAGATAAATCGAGAAATTTGTGGATTGGAACCTATAATGGACTTAATTGTTACAATCCGATTACGAATACCTTTAAGCAATATTTTCACGCCAACAATGATAAATCCTTATGTAATAATACCATTTGGGATATCAAGGAAATAAAGAATGAAATTTGGATTGGTACTTCTGGCGGATTAAGTATTTATAATAAAACAACAAAAAAGTTCACCTCACTATTTCATTCCAGTCTCAATCGCTTGAGCATACCCAATAATTTTGTATTAAGCATTATAGAAACCAAAAGCGGGGCTATTTGGATAGGTACAGCAAAAGGTTTGTGTAAATTAATAAGCCGGAAAAACGGAATTTTTTCATTTCAACAGATTAATTCTCTAGAAAACAAAGAAGGCCTATTTGTACAAAAAATCAAAGAAGATGCTGCAGGTAATCTTTGGATTGGGACAAAAACGACTGGGATTTATAAATTCGAAGCTTCCTCTAAAAAACTAATTTCACTTCTGGAAAACGGGATGCAAAACGGCATTGATGTCGATGTTAGAGCTATAGATATCGACACTAACGGCTCTTTGTGGATAGGAACTTATAGCGGTATTAGTGTGCTGCAAAAGAATGGAACTATCCAGAAAATTGTTAATAATGCGGATAAAAAAACCAGTATAAATAAAATAAAATCTGTTTATACGGACAAAAAAGGATCCGTTTGGATAGGCACTTATTATAATGGAGTTCACATTTGGGATGTTTCCAACATCAATTTTTCAAGTTTGAATCAAAGCTCAGGGAAGCAAGCCCTGAGTTTTGATGTCATCAGTTCAATAGTTGCCGATAAATACAAAAATATTTATTTTGGCACAGAAGGAGGCGGAATCACGATTCTCGATAATAAAACGGAAACAACTCGTTTTCTTTCCGCAAGTAAAAGCAGTGAGTTATCCGGCAACAGTATTAAATCAATGTATCTTTCAGAAAAGGGAATCTTGTGGATTGGAACATTTTCAGATGGTTTGTCAGCTTATGATGTCAACTCTAAACAATTCATCAACCAAACTATTTCAACAGATTTAAGAAATTTGATTAAGGAAACAGGTGTCTATGTTATCAAAAAAGGTAGAATTAAAGATATTCTTTGGCTGGGAACATTCGGGAAAGGATTGATACGGTATGACACTTCAAATAATACCTATCAAATTATTGGGAATGACAATTACTCCGATAATTTTTTATCGAATAATAGAATTAGAACACTCCTAATTGATAAAAAAGACAACATTTGGATTGGAACTCAAAGCGGTCTTAATACTATCAATTTAGATGATTTTGACAATAAAAATTACAGAATTAGGCATTTTTTCTTCGATAATAAAGTGCTTTCAGGGGATGATATTCTTACTGTTTTTCAAGATAAAAAGGATAGAATATGGGTTGGAACCAAGGCTAAAGGCCTTTATTTTTTTACTGGAAAAATCTTTAAAAAACTCAATCTAAGTATAGGAAATTCAGACATAACATCTATTCATTCTATTTCAGAAGATAATAAAAACAATTTATGGCTTAGTTCTAATTATGGAATTATCAAATACAATCCTTCTAGAAATACGATGATTATTTATAATCAAAAAGATGGCTTAATTAGCAATGAGTTTAACGATAATGCTAACTTGGTTTTGGATTCCCATAAATTTTATTTAGGTGGGCCTCTGGGTATTACTTATTTTGATTCAGATCGTATTGCCGTAAATGCATATTCTCCCCAGGTATTACTCACCGATTTCAAGGTTAAAAACAAGTCAGTATATGTAAATGATGAACAAGGTATTTTGGAAAAAAGCATTACCTATACAAAATCCTTGACATTAAGTTACGATAAGGCAAATATCTCTATCAATTTTTCCATACCTAATTTTATCAATTCAACAGATAATCAATATGCGTATCGATTAGTGGGGCTGGATAACAATTGGACAAACACAGTAAATACAGAAGCTGTCTATACAATTCAAAGGCCAGGAACCTATACATTTGAAGTGAAAGGAGTAAATAACGATGGTGTTTGGAACAAAATCCCAACCTCATTGGAAATCATTGTCAAACCAGCTCCATGGCTAAGTGGATGGGCATTTTTTCTTTATTTTATAATTATAGTTGCTAGTTTATACGGGTTAATTTGGATAATACAATCGAAAGAGAATCTAAAAAAGGAGTTGGAATTAGAATACTTGGAAGCAGAAATTGACAAAGAGAATACTGTAGCCAAAATACAGTTTTTTACTAATATTTCACATGAATTCAGGACGCCTTTGACACTAATTCTCGGTCCATTAAAGCAGATTCTTTCTAATTATAATGGGACTAATGCTATGTATAAAAAACTGTTAATAGTTGAGAGTAGTGCTAATCACCTCTTAAGTCTAATAAACAGATTGATGGATTTTAGAAAATTTGAAAACAACCAATTCATTTTGGAGTCAGCAGAAGGAAATATCGTAAAATTTTTGAAAGAAATATTTTTATCATTTACTGAGTTTGCCAAAGATGGAGATTACACATATGAATTCAATACCACCGATGAAGAAATTTTGGTGTATTATGATCGTTATAAATTAGAACGTATTTTTTATAATTTAATTTCTAATGCATTTAGGTACACACCTGTTGGCGGAGTTATCTGTATAAATGTAAAAAAAGCAGATACGGAAATAATTATGGAAGTAGAAGACACTGGAGTAGGAGTTTCCGAAGAAAATAAAGATAAAATTTTTGATTTATTTTTCGAAATACCATTGCATAATAATGTAGAAATAAATTATAATAAGGGAACGGGAATAGGTTTGTCAATCGTAAAAAGTATTGTCGACCTTCATAAGGGAACAATAACTGTAGATAATAAAAGTACAAATGGAGCTGTTTTTATTGTAAAGTTACCTCTTGGCAAAGAGCATCTTTCTGAAAATGAAATTATAAAAGATTTTAAGATTAGTGATGATTTAACACTATATACCTCCCAATTGAGTTTGAGCGAAATTAAAGAGGATGAAGATATCAATGATTTTAATGTTACAAAAGATAAACCGACCATTCTAATTGTAGAAGATCATAAAGTATTACGATCTTTTATAAAGAATCTACTTAAAGATACCTATAATGTAATTGCTGCCGAGAATGGAGCAAAAGGATTGAAGAAAGCCCTGAAGTACGTTCCGGATTTGATAGTAAGTGATGTAATTATGCCTGAAATGGTTGGCACTGAGTTGTGTGCTAAGATTAAAGAAAATATTAAAACAAGCCATATCCCTGTGATATTGCTTACATCAAGATCTTCATTGGTTTATAAAATAGAAGGATTGGAGAGTGGTGCCGACGATTATATCAGTAAACCTTTTGATTTAGTTGAATTTAAATTGAAAATCAAGAATTTATTGGATTCGGCCCAACGATTAAAAACAAAATTCTCCAGCGACGATAATTTTTTAGCTAGTGAAATCACCTTTTCTTCTTTAGATGAGGAGTTGCTTAAAAAGGCATTTAAAATAGTCGAAGAAAATATTGCCAATGAACAATTTGATATCCAGTGTTTTAGCTCCGAACTTGGAGTAAGCAGAACGATGTTGTTTACCAAAGTAAAAGCTTGGACAAATTTCACCCCTAATGAATTTATTCATGAAATCAGAATGAAACGAGCAGCCAATCTTTTAGAACAAAGTAATATGAATGTCTCTCAAATTAGTTATAAAGTAGGATTCAATAATCCAAAGTATTTTAGCAAATGCTTTCAAAAGAAATACGGTGAAACTCCTTCACAATACATGAATCGATTATCGGGTGGTACTGAAAATTAGCTAAAACATCCAAATTTATCTCAATTTGGATAATTGAATACCCATTTTTGGATTTTTGAATCACAATTTCATTTTAAGTTTGTGAGATGAAACATAAAAAATTAAAATTGCATACGGTTCAATATTTATTAATGGCATTGATCATTTCGATAAGCTTATTGTTGATTTATTTGATCTAAACGTTAAAGTAATTTTATTGTGCTAATTCCAAATTTACTAAAAAAAATATTTTTTGATATGACAAAATATTCTAATATATTATTTACTTTTGTATTAATTTTATTCAATTCCAATTGCCAAGCGCAGAACAATGTTTATAATGCAACTGCGAACAAAGAGCTCAACAATCGCTTTGTCATGCTACTTGAAACCCCAATAGATTCAGTAGGGTTTCCCCGAAGTATGTCAGTAAAAACAGGTGTAATAAAAAAAGTGCCTTCTAAAGATTGGACCAGTGGTTTTTATGTGGGTAATCTTTGGCAATTATATACGCTAACTAATGATTCCAAATATAAAGAAAGTGCCGAAAAATGGATTCCTTTCCTTGAAATAGAAAAATTCAATGGGGGAACTCACGATATGGGTTTTAAAATTTATTGTAGTTTTGGAAAAGGATATGAAATCAACCATTCAGAAGAGTACAAAAAAGTAATTATTAAAAGTGCTAATACACTATGTACAAGATTCAATAAAAAAATTGGGTCCATTAAATCTTGGGATAACAGAGATAAATGGGATTTCCCGGTGATAATTGACAATATGATGAATCTTGAATTGCTTTTTGAAACTTCAAAACTAACTGGAGATGATTCCTATAGAAAAATTGCCATTCAACACGCTAACACCACTTTGAAAAATCATTTTAGAAAAGACAACAGTTGCTATCACGTTGTTGGCTACGATACCATTACTGGCAAAGTCAAAAGTAAAAACACGCATCAGGGCTATAGTGATGATTCTTCTTGGGCTAGAGGACAATCATGGGCAGTATATGGCTTTACGATGAGCTATCGCTACACAAAGGATAAAGCATACCTTAAACAAGCCGAGGCTACTGCTCAGTTTTTTATCAATCATAAAAATATGCCTGAGGATGGAATTCCTTATTGGGATTTTAATGCTCCAACTATTCCAAATACTACAAGAGATGCTTCTGCAGCTGCTATAATGGCATCTGCTCTTCTTGAACTTTATGGCTTTACAAAAAAATTAGACTATTTAAATTATTCCAATAAAGTAATACGTTCGCTTAGTTCTGATAAATATGTTTTAAATGAATCGGTAAGTGGTCCTTTTATTTTAGACCGTACTACTGGGGATTGGTCTAAAAAAGCCGAATTAGATGAGCCAATTATTTATGCAGATTATTATTTTTTAGAATCAATTATTAGAAAACAATCCCTTTAAATTTATGAAATTCAAAATTTCCACTCTTCCGACTGTTCTTGCTTTAATTTTATTATTTGGTTTTAACGCAATGTACGCTCAAAAATCAGAAAGCGTAGTTCGAACTAAAACCAACATTGATTTGGGTTGGAATTACCTAGAAAACGATACTAAAAACATATCGGAAGTAAAAAACGCAGCGAATTGGGTTACCCTAAATTTACCTCATTCTTGGAACAGTTTGGATGCAACTGATAATGATCCGGGCTACAGAAGAAGTGCCAGTTGGTATAAAAAAAACCTTGTTATTTCAAATATTGATTCGAATAAACTATATAAATTATATTTTGAAGGTTCCAATATTACTACTAAAGTATATGTAAACGGCAAAGAAGTTGGCGAACATATTGGGGGTTACATCGGATTTACTTTTGATATTTCTAAATTTATTAATGAAGGAAACAACGAAGTTCTAGTTCGTGTTGACAATAGTTATAATATTGAAATAATTCCTTCTCAAAAAAGTGATTTCACTATTTATGGGGGAATTACTAGAGATGTTTGGTTGCTTTCTATGGCAAAAAACAATATTGATAACATTAAAATAAATACTCCTAAAGTTTCGGAGAAATCCGCTTCATTGAATGTAATTGCCACCGTAAAAAATATTCAAAATCCAAATGTTTTCAGTTATTTAGCCCAACTTTCTAATCCAAAAGGAAAAGTAGTTGCAACTAAAAAAGGAAATTTAACAGGGGAAGAAACTACAATTGCCTTCAACGAGCTTAAAAATCCTGATTTATGGGATGTTAACAAACCAAATTTATATTCTGTATCTGTTTCATTATTAGAAAATGGAATCGAAAAGGATAAAATTGAAGATAAAGTAGGTTTTAGATGGTTCGAATTTAAAGATAACGGTCCATTTTTCCTAAACGGTAAACGAGTTTTAATTCGCGGAACGCACCGTCATGAAGAACATGCAGGAGTTGGAGCAGCGATGTCAAACGAGCAACATCGCAGCGACATGGAATCCATAAAAGAAATGGGTGCAAATTTTGTCCGATTGGCGCATTATCCGCAAGATCCAGAAATCTATAAAGCCTGCGATGAATTGGGTTTATTAGTTTGGGACGAATTACCATGGTGTCGTGGTGGTGTTGGAAATGAAGTTTGGCAAACCAATGCAAAAAATATGCTTGGTGAAATAATCAATCAAAATTACAATCATCCCTCCATTATTCTGTGGTCTATGGGGAATGAAATGGGTTGGTTGCCTGATTTTGAAGACGGTGATAATACAGTAAAAATGAATGTTTTTTTAACAGAGCTTAATGATATCTCTCATAAATTAGACCCAAGTCGAAAAACGGCTATTCGTAAATATGAAGAAGGAGCAAATATTGTAGATGTTTTTTCTCCTTCCATTTGGTCGGGTTGGTATTCTGGAAGTTATAAAAGTTATAAAAAAGCAATCGATAAATACAAATTGGATTATAAACATTTTATTCATGCAGAATATGGTGGTGACAGTCAAGTAGGTCGCCATTCAGAAAATCCAATTACTGGCGAAGGTCAGATAAAATCGGAGGGTTGGGAAGAAGCAATCGTTCAAACTAAAGTCGCTAATATTGCTCAAATTGGGGATTGGAGCGAAAATTATATTGTTGATTTATTTGATTGGCATTTGCACATTTCTGAAAACGATCCAACATTTGTAGGGAATATGCAATGGGCATTTAAAGACTTTGCAACGCCTTTACGTCCTGAAGATGATATTCCATATATGAATCAAAAAGGATTGGTTGACAGAAATGGAAATCCTAAAGATGCCTATTATGTATTCAAAAGTTATTGGAGCGACAAACCCTTTACATATATCGAATCTCATACTTGGACAGAACGACAAGGACCAAAAAACACGCCTCGAATTTTGAATGTTTACAGCAATTGTCCAAAAGTGGAGTTTTTCCAAAATGGTGTTTCTTTAGGTATAAAAACTCGTGATATTACTGCTTTTCCTGCTTGTGGTTTAACATGGGATGTGAATTTTGCAGATGGAAAAAATACTTTTATTGCTGTTGGAATTTCAAATGATGGAAAAAAAGTATCCGATACAATTGATGTTAATTATCGTTATGTTAAAAATGGGCCAGCAGATGGATTGGTTTTATCATCAGAAAAAATGAAAAACGGAAATTATCTGGTAACTGCAATTGCAATCGATAAAAATAAGTTGCGTTGTTTGGATTATGAAGATCGTGTCTATTTTCAATGCTTATCTGGTGGCGAAACTCTAAAAAACCAAGGAACACCAACAGGAAGTGAATCTATTAAGATGTCTAACGGAAAAGCAGCTATTGAAGTTATTCCAAATTCAATAGGGGATTCGATAGAAATGAACATTCTAAATCAAAATTTTAAAGGAGAGTATTTAAAGTTTAAAAAACAATAAATAAGTTTTGACCCTTTCCTAATGAACAAAATAAAATTAAAAGTTGTTGTATTACTTCTCGGGACTACACTTACTGGTTGTTCTGTTAGCAAAACTCCTTTTAATTTAAATGAAATTGAAGGAAGTCGTGTGCTTAAAAATGCAGATGCTTATTTTAATGAGCTTCCTCAAACCGTTACAGCTTCCTTTTGTGACAGAAGTACTGGAACAAATCACGATTTTTATTCGGAAGGCGATTATTGGTGGCCTGACGAAAAAAATCCAAACGGCCCTTATATTAGAAAAGACGGACTCACTAATCCATCTAATTTTACTGCGCACAGAGAAGCATTGATTCGGTTTAGCCAAATATCAGGAGCTTTAGGTTCTGCCTATATTTTGACAAATGACCAGAAATATGCTGATCAATTAGCGATTCATCTTCAAGCTTGGTTTATCAATGACAATACAAAAATGAATCCCAATTTATTGTATGCACAAGCTGTAAAAGGAGTGGCAACAGGTCGAGGAATTGGAATTATCGATACTATTCATTTAATCGAAGTGGCCAAAGCGATTCAGGCAATCCAAGATTCAAACGCACTTTCACAATCAGATTTAAAAGCCATTAAACTATGGTTTTCATCGTATTTAAATTGGTTAACTACCCACGAATATGGCATTGCAGAACGTGATAACGGCAACAATCACAGTGTTTGTTGGACGATGCAAGTGGCTGCTTTTTCCGATTTAATTCAAGATACTAAAACGATGGATTTTTGTAGAAATTTCTATAAAACAACACTTTTGCC
>NZ_JBJXDQ010000150.1:0-16623 GCF_046155325.1 Flavobacterium sp. | reverse complement strand
GACAAGCAAATAGAAATTAATTTTTTGGGTTACCAATGTTTGAATTGTAGCAAAAAGAAGAAAATTTTTCGCCAAGGATTTTGTTACGATTGTTTTTATTCGAGCCCAGCTGTTGGCGATTGGATTATGAAACCCGAATTAAGTACCGCACATCTAGGTATTCAAGATAGAGATTTGGTGTATGAAGAAAAAGTACAATTGCAACCACATATTGTTTATTTGGCTTTGTCAAGCGAAGTAAAAGTAGGAGTAACGCGCAAAACACAAGTACCTACTCGTTGGATTGACCAAGGCGCAACCCAAGCGATTTCAATCGTCGAAGTTCCCAATCGGTATCTAGCAGGAATTACCGAAGTGGCGCTAAAAAATCATTATGCCGACAAGACTAATTGGCGCAAAATGCTTCAAAACGATGTTGTGCCAATAGACTTAATCTCTGAAAGATTGAAAGTCGAGAATCTAATTCCCACCGAAGTTCGAGACTATTTTTATTCTCAGAAGATTGATTTGTACGAAATGCACTTTCCTGTTTTGGAATATCCCAAAAACATAAAGAGTTTAAGTCTAGATAAAACACCTTTTTTTCAAGGGAAACTAAAGGGAATAAAAGGACAATACCTTATTTTTGAAGACAATACCGTTTTTAATGTTCGTAGTTTTGAAGGGTATGAAGTTAAGATTGAAATTTCATAAAACTAAGGTGTTTTTGGTTCTTCTGTTTTTTTCTTTCTATTAAAAAGACCATTCAACAAATCAGCAGCTTTGGTTTTTATTTCCTCTTTTTGAGTTGCTGCTTTTGTGGTATCAGTTGATTTTTTGCTGTTTTTAGTAATCAAATCGGTTAGCGCCGATGTTCCTTGTTTTACCAATTTTTCTTTTTGCTGTTTTCCCAATTGATTGGTCAAATTTGTTAGCGCAGTTTTGGTGTCGGTGGTAATTTTTGGGCTACTAAAACTTCCTGTCATCAAGGCATTTATGGGGATGTTTTCGAGTTTTGCAGCGTCGGCAGGAGATAATTTCGAAAATAATGCATTCGCTTCGGTTCCTAAATATTTGGCTGGAACATCGAATTTCAAGTTATAATTCATGTTTTGGTCAAAACCGTGGCTTCCGCCAATAGTGGCTTTGATATCTTTGTATTTTATGTCAAAAGGTTTCACATTTACCTTTCCGTCTTTGAAAGTTATAGCTGCTTTTAGATCATTTAAATTTATTTTGCTCATATCGATAAACTTTACATTCGAACTCAAAGCCGTCAATAAAGTAGAGTTTTTTGCATTGACAGTAGTCGAAAGCAGTTGTCCCAACAAATCGCCCGAAATCGATTTTAAATCAGGTGTGAGTTCAATAGCATCTAGATTTCCGTTGAGTTTGATGTTCGAATTGAGTTTTCCGTTGATGATTCCAGCAATTGGAGCAATTTTTTTGAGCATGTCTAATTGGGTAAAAGATTCAGCAATATTTACCTGATTGAGCCCTAAATTCATATCGAATGTTGGTATTTTTCCTTTGGTTGAAACCGCTCCATTTACGGCAATTGTACCCCCAAAAATGGAAGTTTTTACGTTTTCTAACGTTACTTTTTCATCCTTGATAATTAATTTTCCTGAAACATCTTTCAAAGTTAGATTATCATACAAAACGGTTTTAGCTTTGGCGGTAAGCGAACAATTCAAGAAAGCAGGAATCTTCATTGCTTCGGCTTTTTTTGTTGATGCTGTAGCTGTTTTTTCGCCAGTGGTCATAAAATCACTAACCGCCAACAGATTGGAAGTCATATTGAAATTTCCTTTCAATTCTTGATTTTTGAACATAAAACCGTAAAAATTTTCTAAAATCCCAGTAACACTGATGTCGCTTTTTCCTGTGGTGGCAACAAATTGTTTCAAATTTACTTGACTTGGGTTAAACTGAACCAAAGCCGTTTTTATAGTCATCGTTTTGCCATTTTCGTCCGCATAGTTTAAGCCAGACAGACTCATTTTTCCCGCATTATTGATGTTTTGGTATTGGCTTTTTTCTACAGATTGCATGTCGAATTTAGTGGTTACATCGGCATTTAGAATCCCAGATAAAGGTTTTTCTAATTTTATAGGATAGGCTTTTGATAGATTCCCTAAATTGATGGTTCCTTTTAGTGCTGCGTCGACAACTGCATTTTTGGTTATATTTCGGATATTCGCTTTGGCATTAAAAACATCCTGATCGATAGCAAAAGACAATTTCTCAAGATTCACATAAGTGTCGTTCAAAACACCCGTTTCGTTGATAATTTTAGTGTCGATTACAATATTTTGAACCGATTTTGGAAGATTTGGATATTGAAAAGAAGCATTGTTGGAAGCGATTTTAATATTGAATTTAGGAACAGTCGTATCCGAATACAAACCTTTGGCAAAACCCGCAACGGTACAATCTCCTGTGGTTTTTACATTTTCTAAACTCGAAGCGTAAGCCTCAGGAATAAGTCCCAAGAAGTTTTTGAAGGAAGAAGTTGGCGTCTTGAATGTCAAATCATATTCTTGTCCACCATCGACCATCTGAATAAATCCATCTAATTCTATGGGCAGTTGATTGATTAAAGCTTTGTTTTTCTTGAAAGTGTATTTACTGTTCGCTAAATCAATTCCCAAAACCGCATCCAAGCTAATGGAAACATTGTTCATATAATTGATTTCATCCATCGAAAGCGCAATTTTGGCAGTTGATTTGGTGTCTAAATCCAATTTCTGAGCAGCAAAATCTCCAGTTCCTTCGTGGTTTAAACTGTCAATTGTCATTTTGATTTTTGAACCTTCATCAAAATAGCGAAACTGGAAATTATCTATTTTATAACCTTGTATTTTTAACATAAAAGGCTTGCTTTCACCAGTTTTTACTGGTTTTTCATCCTTTAAAGCTATATCAAAATTGCCGATACCATCTTTGTTGAAAATAATGTTGATTAACCCATTTTTAGAAGTAACTCCATCAATGTTCATCGTTTCTTTTTCTCCTTTAAAGAGTTCCTTGATTGATATTTTTAAATTCAACTCGCCCAAGGAAACGAGAGTGTCGCCTTCAAAAGGAGCTTTGTTGATAATGACTAATTTTTGGATGGTCACATTTGCATTGGGAAAATTTTTAAACAAACTCAAATCAGCGTCTGCAAAACTAACTTTGGCATCGACACCGTCGTTGATGGTTTGAGTGATTTTGGCTTTGATTTGGTCTTTAAACAAGAACGGAGCGGCAAATAAAGTTCCAATGATAAGAAGAAACACGATTCCGACGATTTTTAAAATTTTCTTAGTCATAATTTTATTTTTTTAATGCTAAATATGGAGTAAAATGATGCTTTGAGTTTTATTACAAAAGTAGTTTATTTAAAACTTAGTATTTTTTTTGGACTAAGCAATTAAAGAATAAGGCGTAATGGACAAAAAAATCCGTCTAATCAATTGATTAAACGGATTTTCAATCTAAAAACTATTGTTCTATTAATGAATCGTAATCTCAAAAGGCAACATCGTCTGAACTCCTTTTTGAGATTGTAGTCTTTTTAGTTTACTAAATATGGTGAAGGTTTCTTCGCCAATTTCTTCTTTAATAAAAGATTCTTTAGATTTAGCAAAGGGTAATTTTTCTAATAATTCATTGAAGCTTTTTTCAAATTCTGGGTAGTTTTGGGTGCTGTAAGCTTTTACTTTAGCCAATGAAGCAGCTTCATGAATAGCAGCTTCAATGCCTCCTATTTCGTCTACAAGTCCAATTTTTACAGCTTCTGCACCGGACCAAACTCTTCCTTGTCCTATAGCATCTACTTGTGCAAAAGTCATTTTACGTCCTTGGGCAACATGTGTTACAAAAGTTTTATATATGTGCTCTACACTTTCGAGTGTAACAGCTTTATATTTTTCATCCAAAGGTAAAAACGGACTGTAATCAGCAGAATTTTCGTGGGTCTTTACTTGTTCAGAATGCAATCCTATTTTTGTGGCTAGTTGAGTGAAATTAGGTAATATTCCAAAAACTCCGATTGAACCGGTAATCGTGTTGTTTTCGGCAAAAATTTTATTGGCATTGCACGCAATATAATAACCACCTGAAGCCGCATAATTCCCCATCGAAACTACCACGGGTTTTACTTTTTTGGTTAATTCAATTTCTCTCCAAATCAAGTCTGAGGTTAAGGCATCACCTCCTGGACTGTCAATTCTCAGAACAATAGCTTTCACTTTTTCGTCTTTTCTAGCCTCTGATAAAGAGCGACGCATAGCACCTTCGCCAATAATATCTACATCGCCTTCGCCTCCTCTAATTTCTCCTTGTGCATAAATAATGGCTATCTTGTTTTTAGTATCCGTATTTATTGAAGTCGAAATTATTTTTTTGGTGTATTCTAAAAGGTCAACTTTATTGTAATCTTGATTGGCATCTGCCTTCAATGCTTTTTTGATGTCATTATGATAGACGTCTTCATAGGCTATAAAATCAATTAATTTCTGAGATTTTGCCATTTGAGGGGTTCTAGCCAGAAGACCATTAGCAATTTCATTCAATTTCATTACAGATACGTTTCTGCTTTTCGAAATATCGATAGTAACCGACGCCCAAATAGAATTTAACAATGTCGTAATTTGTTCTCTATTGGCATCACTCATTTTGTTTTCTAGAAAGGGCTCGACTGCACTTTTGTATTTGCCATGACGAATAACTTCCATTTTAACTCCTGCTTTTTCTTGAAAATCTTTAAAAAACATGATTTCAGCAGACAAACCTTTAAAATCCATATCCCCAGCAGGATTTAGATAAATACTATTGGCTACAGAACTCAAATAATATTCTTTTTGTGAGAATGAATTGGCATAGGCCATAACAAATTTGCCCGATTTTTTAAAGTCTTCTAAGGCATCACGCAACGCTTTTCTTTGTGCCATTCCCAATGCTGAATTAGAATTTAAAATAGAAATTCCTTTGATGTCATCATCAGTTTTTGCTTGTTCAATAGCATAAATGATATCTGTAAGGCCTACTTTTTTATCATCTTCTAAAAAGCTCACCCATGGGTCTTTGTATTTTCCTGCATAATCATTTTGAATATCTTCTAAATTTAATTCGATAACCGAATTGTTTTCTACAGCTACCACTTCGGATTCACCACCAAAAATGGCTCCAATAAGTACAATTCCAAAAAAGAATAGCATGCAAAAAACAAATAAACCCACAATGGTTGCCAAAACATTTCCTAAAAATTTCATATTTTATTTTTTTAATAAGTTGTAATCTGCTACAATTTGTTACAAAATTAAGTCTATTTTTTCGAATCTAGTTATAAATATGATTTACATGCATAGTTCTATTTTAAAATTGTTTTAGTTACTTTGTGGGTATTATGAAAACACAGCATCAGGTCGTTTTATCACTAGGGAGCAATCAGGGCAATCGGTCAGAAAACATCGAAAATTGTATGCAATTGCTGCATCAAGATGTGGGTACTATTGTCAAGGTTTCAAAGTTATATGAGACTCCTGCTTGGGGGTTTGAAAGTGATGCTTTTTATAATTGTGCCATATTGATGAATACTTTTAAAGAAGCCGATGAAATTTTAGCTCAAATTTTAGCTGTCGAAAATAAATTAGGAAGGATTCGGGTAGAAAACCAGGGTTATCAATCTCGAAGTATTGATATTGATTTGATTAGCTATGACGAACTAATTTTGGATACTGAAAAGTTACAAATTCCGCATCCATTAATGCAAAACAGAAAATTCGTCTTGATGCCCATGTTGGACTTAAATTTATATTGGATGCATCCTATTTTAAATAAAAGTATTGCTGAATTAGCAGAAATATCTCCCGACCAAAGTGTTTGTACATTTGTTCAGAAATTAGAAAATCCTTTGAACGAAATCCCTTTAGAACAATTTAATTATATTGCTTTTGAAGGAAATATTGGAGCTGGAAAAACAACTTTGGCATCAAAAATAGCCGAAGATTTTAATGCCAAAAAGGTCTTAGAACGCTTTGCTGATAATCCTTTCCTGCCAAAATTTTACGAGGACCAAAAACGCTATGCTTTTCCGTTAGAAGTTTCTTTTCTTATAGATAGACAAAAACAACTTGTAGCTGATTTGGGTAAAATTGATTTTGGTGAAGAATGTATTATAGCCGATTATGACATTTTTAAATCTTTGATTTTTGCCAAAATAACTCTCAAAGAGCAAGAATACAAACTATATAAAACGCTTTTTGATTTGATACACAAAGAAATTTCAAAGCCTGATTTGTATGTGTATTTATACCAAAATCCAGAACGATTGTTGCAGAATATTAAAAAGCGTGGAAGAAGCTATGAACAAAAAATTCCGATTGCTTATTTAGATAAAATAAATAACGGTTACTTAGATTACATCAAATCTCAAACGGAATTAAATGTTTTGATTATTGATGTTTCTGATCGTGATTTTGTAAAAAACCAGAAAGATTATCTTTATATTTTGAATGAAATTAGAGAGAAAATTAGAAAATAAATTGGTTTTAAAGGATTATCTTTTTAAAGAAAAATGGCCTCTTTTCTCTAGTTTTGTTTGGTCTATTTTCAACACATACCAATAATCATCAGCTGGCAAAGGAATTTTATTCAACATTCCATCCCAAGTTAATTTGGACGTATTTAATTGTGAAATAAATTTTCCATAGCGATCAAATATAGTAAGTTCTGCGTTAGGATAATAGACCAATCCTTCAATTCCCCAAAAATCATTATAACTGTCGTTATTCGGTGTAAAAAATTTTGGTGCAATTAAAACAATAAAATTATCGGTATCAAAACTACAGGAATTTACTTCTCTTGCATAAGCCGTTTGAAGTCCTCCAGGAACATTTAAAAAGATATTTGAGCTTTGATAATTAATACCGTCAACTGAATATTCGAAATAAGTTTCTGCTTTTTTTAAATAGATTGCGACAGTTGTTTCATTCACATCAATTCGATCAATTTCAGGAATATCGTGTTCTTCGACATTGATTGTTATAGTTTTGCTACAATTTTCTGGAGATAGGCTGGTAACTTCTACGGTATAAATTCCAGGATTTGAAACTGTAAAGATTTGATTTGTTCCGCCACTATTCGACCATAAATAATTCATTCCAGCTATTTTTGCGTCTAATGTTACAGTTTTTGATTTACACAGAACTACTGTTTCATCAGTTACATCAGGCAATTTGTAAGTGGTTATTGTTAGCCGAGTTCTATTAGTGGAAACACAGCCATTATTGTTGGCTTCAGTAAAATAGGTTGTGATTGTTCCTTGAGGTAGAGTAGGAGTTGTAAAAGAAGTTCCCGAACTAATGCTGCTTCCTCCTGTTGGTGCAGAAAACCAATTTACCGTTCCAATGCTGGTGCTTACTTGAAGAACTTCGGTGCCTGTTCCGCATCTATAAATTAAAGGATTAGGTGCCGTAATTGTTGGAACCGCAAGCACCGTTGTTGTAATTGGAATTCTACAATATCCATTATCAATATAATAAGTTGTAATTAAGCTAGAAGTTGAACTTGTGTTTGTAATGGTAGGTGTTGTAAAAAAGTTTGTTGGTGCGGTTGTTAAAGAATTCCCACTTGTATCCAACCAATTTAAACTTCCTACATTGGTGTTTGCGGAAAGATTAATTGTTCCTGATCCGCAAATTGGGCTTAGTGTTGTTGTCGTGATTTGGGACATTTTCATTGAAGTACTGGCTGAAATCTGAATAGCTTCAACATCTCCCGTTATCATTCCACCGTATTCTACGATGTAACCTTGGGGGTGATATTCGCTGATAATATTGATATCTCCAGTATTTGGTAAATCATTCCACTTGCCATTATTGGCATCAGGAATTCCACTAGTATATTTAGGTTTGGTGACATGGGCATAATTTTCTGGCCTTCCTAAATATTGGTTGGGTTCACCAGTATTCCATTTTGTAAAAATCATTGTGGTTCCAGATTCTGGTCCTGTAACCCATTTCCAAATACCTTCAGTTTCGGCATCACTACCTCCAATCCATCCAGCTCCTGATGCTTGTTCTCCTGCTAACTGTGCTTCATCGGCATCTGTTAATGTGGCCAAATAACCTTGCAAGCCATAATAAGTCTTCAAATTTGCTGCTGTTTGGGCATCAGTCCAAGTAATTCCAAGAGCAGAAAAATATTCATAAAAATGTTTATTTCGGGGCAAATAACTTATCTGTCTCGTTCCTATGCTAATAGAAAAATTTCTGGTACCGGAAGGGGAGCTAGAAGAATTGCTGAAGTGGACATCTTTGATGGCGGCTTCAAAATCAGCAGAAGGAATTTTATTGCCATTGGAGCTGGATAATTTTAGTATCCCTGTATTTTTGTCAAAACCCAAACCGATAGAAATTGTTGGATGTAAGCTAGGATTTGTTAACGTTAAGAGATCACTTGTGGAATAACCGGAAGAAATTTGTATATAGATTGAATAGGTATCTGGGTCAGTTGGATCGAGTGTGATACTTATTTTTTCAACAATACTCAAAGACGCACTAGGGCAATAAATTTGATTTCCGATTGCTTCAATTTTAGGAGGGACAATTGCGTAAGTCGTCTTTGTTATTAAAAGAGAAAGCGTAAATATTATCTTAAAAAGAACATTGATTTTCATTCTATAAAAGTAATAATTTTTTATTTTGACCATTTCATCTTTTTAAATAAGTCCCAAACTACTATTCCTGCGCTAACAGAGATGTTTAAAGAATGTTTGGTCCCTAATTGTGGGATTTCGATAGAGCCATCACATAGTGCAACGGCTTCTTGTGTAACACCATAGACTTCATTGCCAAAAACTAATGCATATTTTGTGTTTTTTTCAATTTCAAAATCTTGAAGGAAAACAGCACTTTCAACTTGTTCTATCGCAAGAACCAATGTACCTTCTTTTTTTAGATTCTCAATAACTTCTAGCACATTGTTATGATGTTCCCATGTCACCGTTTCTGTTGCACCAAGGGCTGTTTTGTGAATTTCTTTATTAGGAGGCTTAGCGGTAATACCGCATAAAATTATCTTTTCTACTAAAAAAGCGTCAGCGGTTCTAAATACAGACCCTATATTGTGTAAACTTCGTATATCATCCAATATCAAAATCAGTGGTGTTTTTTCTGATTTCTTAAAATCGTCAATAGATTTTCGATCTAGTTCACTATTTTCTAATTTACGCATATTTGTTTAGGTTTATTTATAAAAAAGGCTTCCTAGTGATAGGAAGCCTTTTAATATGTATAAGAAAAAATATTAGCTTTTTGTAGCTGGAGCTGCAGGATCGGGTAAAACAGTTCCTTTGATTGTTAGTGTTTTTGTTGCTTGACCTTCTGCATTAGAAGTTACTGTTACAGTTTTTGTGAAAGCACCTACTCTGTCTGTAGCATATTTTACTCCAATAACTCCTTTTGCACCTGGTGCAATCGGCTCTTTAGGAGTGGTAGGAACAGTACAACCACATGAACCTTGAGTATTAGTAATAATTAAAGGCTTATTTCCATTGTTTGTAAAAGTAAATTGACGAGCTCCATCAGCATTGTGTGCTATAGTTCCATAATCAATAGTTTCGTTTTCAAATACCATTCCAGCACCATTTATTGAAGATCCTGCTGCTTCTTTTGTTGCTTTAACTGCTGAAGCTTTAACTGCTGAAACGGTTTTTTTTGCTGGTTTTTTGATTTTTGCTGTTTCTTGAGCATTAGAAAAAGTAAAAGCTAAAAGTGCTACTGAAAGCATAAATATTTTTTTCATTTTGATTTAAATTTTTATTAATAATAAGGACAAATTTATATAAAATTTTGAATTAGCTTCTTAAATTTTCCTTAAATATGTTTTAAAATTTCACTACTACTTTTTTTTGATTTAAAATATATAAATTCGCTTTCTATAAAATTAAATAATCAACAGTGTCATCTAAAGAAAAATTGGTCAAGGAAACACCATTAATGAAGCAATATAATGAAATCAAAAGGAAATATCCTGATGCTTGTTTGTTGTTTCGTGTAGGAGATTTTTATGAAACTTTTGGGGAAGATGCTGTTCGTGCATCTAAAATTCTTGGAATTGTTTTAACCAAAAGAGGCGCAGGTTCCGAGACAGAAACGGCGCTGGCGGGTTTTCCTCACCATTCTTTAAATACCTATTTACCAAAATTAGTTAAAGCGGGACTTCGTGTGGCAATTTGCGACCAGCTCGAAGATCCAAAAATGACCAAAACAATCGTGAAACGTGGCGTGACCGAACTAGTGACTCCTGGAGTTTCTATGAACGATGAGGTTTTGCAGTCGAAGACCAACAATTTCTTGGCGGCTATTTACTTTGCCAATAAATCTATCGGAATTTCATTTTTAGATGTTTCAACTGGGGAATTTTTGACTGCACAAGGAAATGCAGAATATATAGATAAGCTATTGCAGAACTTCAATCCAAGCGAAGTTCTGATTCCAAAAAATAGTAAAAGCAATTTCCGGGAAACTTTTGGAGACGATTTTCACTGTTTTTATCTTGAAGACTGGATTTACAAAGAAGATTATGCTTTTGAAATTTTGACCAAGCATTTTCAGACTGTTTCTCTCAAAGGTTTTGGAATTGAAGAATTGAAAGAAGGAATTATTGCTTCTGGAGCCATTTTGTATTATTTATCCGAAACCCAGCATAACAAAGTACAACATATCACGTCTATTCAGCGTATCGCCGAAGATGCTTACGTTTGGATGGATCGGTTTACGATTCGCAACCTCGAATTGTATCATAGTTATAATCCCAATGCGGTTACGCTTCTCGATGTAATTGATAAAACGCTTTCGCCAATGGGTGGTCGTTTACTCAAACGTTGGCTGGCTCTGCCTTTGAAAGATGCTAATAAAATAAGAAGCCGTCATCAAGTGGTTTCTTATTTAAAAGAGAATCAAAATGTTTTAAAAAATATCCAAAAACAAATCAAGCAAATTTCGGATTTAGAGCGTTTGATTTCGAAAATTGCAGCTGGAAAAGTGTCGCCTCGTGAAGTCGTTTATCTGAAAGAATCTTTGGATGCCATCATTCCAATAAAAACTTTGGCATTACAAAGTCCGCAAGAAGCCGTGAAAGTCATTGGCGACAGCCTGCACAGTTGCGATTTATTGCGCGAAAAAATTAAAACGGTTTTAAACCAAGATGCTCCCGTGGCTATTGCCAAAGGAAATGCAATTGCCAAAGGAATCAACGAAGAATTAGACGATTTGCGAGCGATTTCAACATCAGGGAAAGAATTTCTGGAAGGAATCGAAAAGCGAGAATCACAATTAACAGGAATCTCTTCTTTGAAAATTTCCTTCAATAATGTTTTCGGATATTACATCGAAGTCCGAAATATGCATAAAGATAAAGTTCCAACGGAATGGATTCGGAAACAAACCTTGGTCAATGCAGAACGTTACATCACCGAGGAATTAAAAGAATATGAAACCAAAATCCTGGGTGCCGAAGAAAAAATCCACAAAATAGAAGTCGAGTTATTCGAACAATTAGTGAGTTGGATTGCAACTTATATTAAACCGGTTCAAATGAATGCCAATTTAGTAGCACAATTGGATTGTTTGTGTTCTTTCACGCAATTGGCTATCGAAAATAAATATGTCTGTCCAGAATTAGACGAAACATTCGAACTGGAAATCAAAAACGGAAGACATCCCGTTATCGAAAAGCAATTGCCAGTTGGAACGCCCTATATTGCCAATGATGTTTTCTTAGATAGAGAGACGCAGCAACTGATTATGATTACCGGACCCAATATGTCTGGAAAATCGGCTATTTTGCGCCAAACTGCTTTAATTGTACTCTTGGCTCAAATGGGAAGTTTTGTTCCGGCAGACAGCGTGAGAATGGGAATTATAGATAAAATATTCACCAGAGTAGGAGCGAGTGACAATATTTCGATGGGAGAATCCACTTTTATGGTCGAAATGAACGAAACAGCTTCTATCTTGAATAACATTTCCGATAGAAGTTTGGTGTTGTTGGACGAAATTGGAAGAGGAACCAGTACGTATGACGGAATCTCGATCGCTTGGGCTATCGCCGAGTTTTTACACGAGCATCCTTCAAAGCCCAAAACATTATTTGCTACACATTATCACGAGTTGAATGAAATGAGCGAATCCTTGCCAAGGATCCAGAATTATAATGTTTCAGTGAAAGAATTAAAAGACACCGTGCTTTTTATTCGAAAACTGGTTAAAGGAGGAAGTGCTCACAGTTTTGGAATACACGTGGCAAAAATGGCGGGAATGCCACAAATTGTGATTCTGAAAGCGCAAAAGCTTTTGAAGAAACTGGAGAAAGATCATTCAAGCGAAGTATTGAGTGGAATTAAATCAGCTAAGGATGAAATGCAAATGAGTTTCTTTAATCTCGACGATCCATTGTTGGAAGAAATCAAAGACGAGATATTAAGTCTCGACATAAATACGATTACACCTATGGAAGCCTTGATGAAACTCAACGAAATCAAGAGAATGTTGACTAAAAAATAGTTGTATTAACTTTAAAGTTAGGGATATCAGAACCTTAGCTTTTAGCTGTGTATTTTTTATAAAAAACGCTTGTGTAATTGAATTAATGTATTAAATTTGCATCCGCAATACGATATAAGGAACGCGTTCTTTTATAGATTGAAAATGCGAAAATAGCTCAGTTGGTAGAGCGCGACCTTGCCAAGGTCGAGGTCGCGGGTTCGAGCCCCGTTTTTCGCTCAAAACCATACGCTTATTAGGTGATGGATTTAATTGATTTTTCAATTAGATTTAAAATCAAAAAGTAAAAATGCTCGGATGGTGTTGTATTTAATTAATTTTTTCTAAAAATTAGATATAACATTTAAAAAGTAAAATGCTCGGATGGTGTTGTATTTAATTAATTTTTTCTAAAAATTAGATATAACATTTAAAAAGTAAAATGCTCGGATGGTGAAATTGGTAGACACGCTGGACTTAAAATCCAGTGAACAGCAATGTTCGTGCGGGTTCAAGTCCCGCTCTGAGTACTTAGTAAAACCGTAAAGACTTAATTCTTTACGGTTTTTTTTATTGTGTTTTTCCTAAAATTAAGTTTGTCAATATTAATATACAGATCTCTAAAAATTATATTATTCAGATGTATGACTTGTTTTCCTACCCAATTCTAAATATTAAAAAAAACATATAATTTGGAGGTAAGCGAGAATTTTAAAAAAAGAGCAAAAAAAAAGCCACGCAATGCGTAGCTTATTTTTTCCGAATGTAATTTAAAATTACTTAGCTTCTGGAGCTGCAACAGCAGCAGTATCAGCAACAACAGCAGCAGTATCAACAGCTACAGCAGCAGTATCAACAGCTACAGCAGTAGTGTCAACAGCTACTTCTTCAGCAGCAGCTTCAGCTTTTTTACAAGATACAACAGTTAAAACGGCAACAACGGCTAAACTTAAAAGTACTTTTTTCATCTTATTAATTATAAAAGGTTAAATTATTAATTCTTGGCAAAGATATAAATTTTTTAATAGTTAAAATATTTTTTTTAATTTTTTTTTAATAATATTTCTTGCCACTATTCGCTTTTTACAGGCTGTATTTACTATGTCGATATAATTGTATATTGCTTATCTCTAGCAAATTACAGTGTTATTTTGATAAGGTATAATGCTTTTCACCCAAAATTTGATTTAAAATTATTGCAGTTGCTCCTTTGTTCATCTGTACAAAAGTACTACAAATGTGTCCTTTTTCAAATCGGATATCATCATTTGAGATTAAATTAGAGAAGGTGTCATTAAGCTCATTGAAGTTACTAATACTAATACAACCCTCCAGATTTATTAATGCAGCCGCTTCTGCAAAGTGAGAAAAATTTGGACCAATAACAATAGGAATGCCAAAAGTGGCGGGTTCTATGATATTATGAACTCCAGGATGACCAAAACCACCTCCAACATAAGCTATATCTGCGTAACTATAAATTTTGGTCAAAATACCGACAGTATCAATAATAAAAACATCAAATTCCGATAGATTAATTCCTGATCTCTCAGAAAACAAAATTGATTTTTTGGTTATTGATTTTTTTAAAGCTATTATCTGGTCTGAATTAATGTTGTGAGGAGCTATAATAAATTTAATTTTCCCCTTATAGTTGTTTATAAATGAGGTCAATAAATATTCGTCTTTTGGCCAAGAACTGCCAATGACAATAGTTAAGATATTGTTTTTAAATTCTTCGATATAATCTAAAGAATTATCTTTTTCTAGAATAGTCGCTACTCTATCAAAACGAGTATCCCCAGAAACAGCCACATTGGTCTTGTTTAATTTTAATAATAGTTTTTTTGAACTTTCATTTTGAACAAAGAAATACGTGAAAGTATCCAGCACTTTTCTGTAGAAACCACCATACCATTTAAAGAATATTTGGTTTTCTCTAAATATTCCAGAAATCAAGTAGGTTGGGATTTTGAGCTTATTCAATTCGAACAAATAATTGGGCCAAAATTCATACTTAATAAAGAAAGCCATTTCCGGATGAACCAATTTTAAAAAACGAGAAACATTTTTTTTCGTATCTAAGGGCAAATATATTGTAATCTCAGCTACAGGATTATTTTTTCTAACTTCATAACCTGAGGGCGAAAAAAAGCTAAGTAAAATTTTATGTTCAGGGTATTTTTCTTTTATTTTTTCAATTACGGGTAATCCCTGCTCATATTCTCCTAATGAAGCCGCGTGAAACCAAATGATTTGATCACCTGGGTTAATTTTATTCTGCAAAATTTCAAATACTGATTTTCTTCCTGCAACAAAAAGCTTGATTTTAGGATGAAAAACGGCGATGATTTTTAATATAAAATCCGCAATTTGAACTATGATGTTATAAATTAAATGCATGTTAAACTATTTCTGAGGCTAAAATACGTTTTCTTTTAATTATCTATAAAATCATTCTGCTAAAATCCCTATTTTTGTTCTGAATTTAAAACAGAAATGCCTTTGTATTTCTAGTTTTTAGAATGAATTAACTATAAACGAAATGAGATGGAGTCGGTGTCTCACAATGAAAAAATGAAAAAAATTCAAATGGTTGACTTAAAAAGTCAATATGAAAAAATAAAGGAAACTGTAAACTCTTCAATCCAAGAAGTTTTAGACACAAATACTTATATCAATGGACCATTAGTTCATCAGTTTCAAAAAAATCTTGAAGAATATCTTGACGTAAAACACGTAATTCCATGTGCCAACGGAACTGATGCACTTCAAATTGCCATGATGGGTTTAGATTTAAAGCCAGGTGACGAGGTAATTACAGCCGATTTTACCTTTGCGGCAACCGTTGAAGTTATAGCATTATTGCAATTAACACCCGTTTTAGTGGATGTTGATTTGTTTAATATGAATATTTCTATTGATGCCATCAAGAAAGCCATTACGCCAAAAACGAAAGCCATTGTTCCCGTTCATTTGTTTGGACGTGCTGCCAATATGGAAGCAATAATGGCTATTGCAAAAGAAAACAATCTATATGTAATTGAAGATAACGCTCAAGCTATTGGTGCCAATTGTAAGTTTTCTGACGGGACAAAAAAGAAAGCTGGAACTATTGGTCACGTAGGTTCAACTTCTTTTTTTCCATCCAAAAATTTAGGCTGTTATGGAGATGGTGGTGCCATTTTTACCAATGATGACCAACTAGCACATAAAATTAGAGGTATTGTTAATCACGGAATGTATGAGCGATATCATCATGATGTTGTAGGTGTAAATTCGAGATTAGACAGTATTCAAGCTGCAGTTTTGAATGCAAAATTACCATTCTTAAATCAATATAATTTAGCACGTCAAAACGCAGCCCGGAAATATTCTGCAGCTTTTGAAGGACAAAAAAACATCATCGCCCCTAGTATTTGTGATGTTTGTGATTGTCATGTTTTTCATCAATACACACTAAGAATCATTGATGCTGATAGAAACGGATTAATGCAACACTTGCTAGACAAAGGAATTCCTTGTGCTATTTATTATCCAATTCCGTTGCATTCTCAAAAAGCGTACATAGATCCTCGTTACAAAGAAGAAGATTTTCCAGTAACCAACCAATTAGTTAAAGAGGTAATTTCTTTGCCTATGCACACCGAATTAGATGACGAACAAATTAAGTTTATAACAGACAGCGTTTTGGAGTTTTTAAAAAAATAATTATTGAATTAATCATTATTTAGCCTAAAATTTTCATTTCATTACCCAAAATGCCCCTAAAAAGTTAATTGCTTTTTAGGGGCATTTTTAAATTAGCAAAACTTACTGCAATTATTTATTTACAGATTCTTTTAGTTTTTTTGCAGTAGCTTCCATTTTTTCGGCACTATTTATTTTTAGGCTATCTACTCTTGATAACGCTTTTACTTTTACACTATCTAATTTTGCTTCTGCTTTTACTTTAGCCGAATCAATTGCTGCTGTTAACTCTTGCTTAACAGCCTCTTTTGCATTATCCAAGTGTTCTTGTGTTGTTTTTTTGCAAGAAATTAAGATTACAGTAAGAGTAAATATAAAAATCACTTTTTTCATGGCATTTTTTTTAAAAGTTAGTAGT
>NZ_JBJXDQ010000149.1:0-9595 GCF_046155325.1 Flavobacterium sp. | reverse complement strand
TCGGTGTTGTCGCCTAGTAAAAATTTTGGTAATTCCATTTTTTTTTAGATGTTAGATGATAGACAAATAGATAATGGACAAAAATATATTTTAACTTTTACAAGCCTATCATCTATCCGTCTATTATCGATTTGTCTTTTTAAAATTATTTGTCAGATAAAATAACTGGCGCATTCCCTTTTCCCATAAAAATTATTTTGGTGTTCGGAGATGTTGCAATTTCTTTTTGAGCTTTTATTTGTTCGTATTGCAATTGTTTATCTGTTAGTCCCGAAGAAATAATTCGTTGATAATCGGCTATACCTTGGGCTTCTACACGTTTTCTTTCGGCTTCTTGTTTTTCTTTTTGAAGTACAAAAGTCATTTTCTGAGCATCTTGTTCGGCATTAATTTTACTTTCGATAGTCGTCTTTACAGAACTAGGAAGATTAATATTTCTGATTAATAATTGTTCTAAAACCAAACCTCTGTTTTTAAAATCGGTTTCAATAGTTTTAAAAATACGTAGTTGAAATTCGCTTCTTTTGGTTGAATACAATGCAATAGCATCATAATAAACAGCGTTGTCACGAATACGAGTCCTAGTTACTGGACGGACAATTTTATCGATATAATTTACCCCAATTTGCTTGAAAATTTTAGGAGCTTCGTTCGGAATTACTCGATACAAAACAGTCAAATCGATAACAACTTCTAGTCCATCATTCGACAATACTCGAATGGCATCATCCCCTTCAAGAGCTCCTTCGCCATGAATGGCAGACATGGTGTAATTTTGGGTTTGAATGTCAAAATTAGTAACATCTAAAAGTGGATTAATCAAATGCAAACCGCTCTCTAAAACGTCCGTTTCAACACTTCCGTAAAGGGATTTAACCCCAACCTTACCCGCATCGATTTGTTTGAACATCGAAGAAAAAACACCTAAAGCAATTACTATAACTCCAATAGCCCTTAGTAAATTCGAAAATTTCGAAAAAGGATTGCTCACATTACTTTTTAATGTGAAACTTACGATCAATAAAACAATTCCAATAATTATAAATAGTATCATAGTATTTAATTTAAATTATGAATAAAGATAAGAGATATTATTTTAATTTCAAGGTTAATCTTGCAAAACGAATATACAAAAATATAGCTGCTGCCGATAATCCCGCCAAAAGCCCTATCCAAATTCCAACTGCTCCCAAATTAGTGTGTTTTCCTAAATAGTATGAAATTGGAAAACCAATAATCCAATACGCTACAAAAGTTATATACATTGGTATTTTCACGTCTTGCAATCCTCTTAATGCCCCAAGAACAACTACTTGAATCCCATCCGAAATTTGAAATACTGCTGCTACTAAAAATAACTTGGAAGCAATAGTAATTATTTCTTCGTTGTCGACACTTTGTGAAACATCGGACATATTTAAAAACAAATGAGGCAAAAAATTATGAAAAACTACGAATACAATCCCGAAAAAAATCTCAACAAAAATGGTTAACAAAAAAATAGATCGTGCTACAGTTATCAATTGTTTATAGTCTTTCATTCCTTTAGAATTACTAACTCGAATCATTGCAGCAACACTAAATCCCATCGCTACCATAAAAGTAGATGAGGCCAATGTTAACGCAATTTGATTGGCAGCCTGACTATTTTTACCCAAAGTACCAGAAAGCCATATTGCGGCTGTAAACAAAGTAACTTCAAACAACATTTGCATGGCAGAAGGAAAACCTAAATTGATTATTTTTCTGAGTATCGATTTTTTAATTTCTTCAAAACTGAAATTTTTAAAATATCTTTTAAAAAGTTTATTTTTCCTTAATAAAAAATGAATAAATACCACCATCATAATTCTAGAAAATACCGTTCCTAGAGCAGCTCCGAGAATTCCCATTTTAGGAAATCCCCAAACACCATAAATCAACACATAATTAAAAAAAATATGTACGATATTTGCTAAATAAATAGCATACATAGAATATTTAGTTTGTGATAATCCATCGGCAAATTGCTTGTATCCCTGAAAAATAATAACCGGAATTAAAGAAAAAGCAACCCAATCAATATATGGAGAAGCCAAATCGACAACTGCTTGGGGCTGATTCATCAATAACATTATAGGTTTTGATAATACAATCAAAATAAAAACAGCAATTCCTAAAATAGCACACAATAATAGTCCATGATGAAAAAGGGATCGAATTTTTTTATCCTCTTTTTCAGCATCGGCTTCTGCAACTAAAGGGGTTATAGCTGTAGAAAAACCAATCCCTATGGCCATTCCAATAAATATAAAGCTATTGCCTAATGAAACCGCAGCCAACTCTGTTGAGCCAAGATTACCTACCATAAAATTATCAACAACACCTATTAAAGTGTGCCCAAGCATTCCTAACATAACAGGATAAGCTAATTTTAAATTATAAGAAAACTCTTTAGTATAGTGTGATAAATTCAATTTGTCTATTTTTGGTTTGCAAAGGTAGAGTAAAATAATTTTGTTGAAGTTGGGTACATAAATTAAATTTTGGTATATATAAAGATTAATTACTTCTAGTTAGATTATATAAAAATAAACATATGGCAAGTTTCAACATCAAATCGGCATTTAAAATCAACGGAGTAAGCGCCGCATCTGGACTTGTTTTAAAAGACAATACCTTATATTTAATTTCAGACAACAGCACTTACTTATATGAATATTCAGTTTTAGAAAAAAAATTAATAAAAATTCCTTTGATCGATAATGCCCAAGAAAATATCCCTAAAAAATACAAACTTGACTTTGAAGCTATTGCCTTAAAAGAAAACAAACTTTATATATTTACTTCTGGTTCTAAATCAAATAGAGAAAAACGGCTTACTTATAATCTTGAAATAAAAGAAATAAAAGAAAAAAAACTATCTGAATTTTATGAAAGACTAAAACACAAAAGTTCCATTTCTGATGATGATTTAAATATTGAGGGTGTTTGTTTTGGTCCGGTAAAATGGTATTTATTTCAAAGGGGCAATAGCGAAAATTCAAAAAATGGAGTTTTTAGTATTGACAATAACGATAAACATTCTATTGACTTTTACCCATTTGAACTTCCAAAAATCGAAGGAGTTAATTCTACATTTACAGATGTCATTTTAGTAGAAGACAAATTTTACTTTTTGGCGGCAGCCGAAAACACCTTATCCACATATAATGATGGCGAAATTTCAGGAAGTATTATTGGCAGAATTGATTCGGAAACTTTTGAAATTGATTTTATCCAAAAAATATCTGATTCTCAAAAATTTGAAGGCTTGACACTTTATGAAATTACTGATCACTCAATTAGATTTTTACTCTGTGAAGATAATGACAGCGTCACCAAATCTACTATTATTTATGAGCTTGAATTAGTATTAAATTAGTTTAACACAACTGACTTTTCAAAAAACTCAATCCTTACACTTCCTTCCTCGTCAATTTTAGTCAAATTGATTTTGTGTAAAGTATTCGCTAATTCTGGATTCCAAGGCGTTTTTACTCGAACATAGTTCTCCGTAAAGCCGTGAATGTAGCCTTCTTTATTTTCGCTTTCGAATAATACCGTTCTATTGGTTCCTATCTGACTTTCATAAAAAGCACGACGTTTTTTTACCGATAATCCGCGTAACATTTTGCTACGTTTAGCCCGAACATTAGCAGGAACAATGCCTTGCATTTCAGCAGCTTCGGTATTATCACGTTCCGAATAGGTAAAAACGTGTAAGTATGAAATATCCATTTCATTTAGAAAATGGTAGGTTTCAAGAAAATGTTCGTCTGTTTCGCCAGGAAAACCAACAATTACATCCACACCAATACAAGCATCAGGCATTACTTCACGAATCTTATTAACTCGTTCCGTATAGACTTCTCGAAGATAACGGCGCTTCATCAACTTCAGGATTTCGTTACTTCCCGATTGTAATGGAATATGAAAATGAGGCACAAAAGTGCGACTTTTAGAAACGAATTCTATGGTTTCATTTTTTAATAAATTGGGTTCTATAGAAGATATTCGCAATCTTTCGATTCCTTCCACTTTATCCAATTCATGAACTAATTCCAGAAAAGTATGTTCGTGTTTCTTGTTGCCAAATTCTCCTTTTCCGTAATCGCCAATATTTACACCCGTCAAAACAATTTCTTTGATCCCTTGTGCTGAAATTTCTTTGGCATTTTTCAAAACATTTTCCAATTCATCGCTTCTTGAAATCCCCCTTGCTAACGGAATCGTGCAATAAGTACATTTGTAATCGCAACCATCTTGCACTTTCAAGAAAGCACGGGTTCTGTCACCAATGGAATAACTTCCTACATAGAAATCGGCTTCGGAAATCTCACAAGAATGCACCTCGCCCCTATCGTTTTTGGTTAAATCATTAATATAATCGGTAATTTTAAATTTTTCGGTAGCACCAAGAACTAAATCAACACCATCAACAGCAGCTAACTCTTCAGGTTTTAATTGGGCATAACAGCCCACAGCAGCAACAAATGCTTTGTCATTGAGTTTCATTGCTTTTCGAACTACTTGCTTGAATTGTTTGTCGGCGTTTTCGGTTACGGAACATGTATTGATGACATACATATCGGCAACTTCTTCAAAATCGACGCGGTCAAAACCTTCATCCTGAAAACTTCGGGCAATAGTTGAAGTCTCTGAGAAATTGAGTTTGCACCCTAAAGTATAAAAGGCGACTTTCTTTTTTTGTTCCATAAGTTGTCTCAATTGATGAAATCGTTGTCAAAAAATTGAGTGGGCAAATTTAGGCAAAAAATTAAAATATAAAACCATTAAGAACATTAAGTTACATTGAGATTTTGCTTAATTCTCTTATTGCTCATAATGGTTTTATAAAAACTTAAATGAAGTTTATTCTTTCCTCCATTTTTTAGTTACTTCAAAAACCTGCTCTAAGATTTTGGCATCTTCTTCCATAAACTCAACATTACGGCGCTCCATTACTTTTTTTGCAGTTTCAAAAGCTTTATTAGTAAGATAAGTAGTAAACCCAGAAGCGCCTCCCCAAGAAAAGCTAGGCACAAAGTTGCGTGGAAATCCAGCACCAAAAATATTAGCGCTTACGCCAACAACTGTACCCGTATTAAACATGGTGTTTATACCGCATTTGCTGTGATCTCCCATCATTAATCCACAAAACTGAAGCCCCGTTTTGGCAAAACTTTCGGTTTCATAACTCCACAAACGTACTTCTTCGTAGTTGTTTTTAAGATTTGAATTGTTACTATCCGCACCAATATTACACCATTCACCAAGAACTGAATTGCCTAAAAATCCGTCGTGTCCTTTATTTGAATACCCAAATAACACTGAATTATTAACTTCGCCTCCGATAACTGAATGCGGACCAACAGTTGTTGCTCCATAGACTTTTGAAGCTAATTTTACTCTTCCTGATTCACACAATGCAAAAGGACCACGGATTACGGAACCTTCCATGATTTCAGCATTTTTTCCAATGTAGATTGGTCCCGTTGAGGCATTCAAAGTCACAAATTCTAGCTTTGCTCCTTCTTCAATGAATATGTTTTCTTTTGCAATCGTATTGACACTTTTAGGAATGGGCTGTGATTTTCTATCTTCAGTCAACAATTCAAAATCCTCTCGTATAGCTGTATCATTTTTCGCAAAAATATCCCAGGTATGTTCTACTCTCAAGCAATCTCCATCAAATTGAATGATATCATAAGTGTCAAAATCTACTTCTTCTTGGTTTTCATGAGTAAAAAAAGCAATAATATCTTCGTTTTTAAAAATCGCTTGATTTGATGTTAAATTTTTAATCATTTCTGCCAATATTGAATTTGGCAAAAAAGAGGCATTAATCATTACATTCTCCTCCATTTCTACCATTGGAAATTTCTCTGAGAGATATTCCTCAGTGATTGTAGTAGTTGTAGATCCTAAACGCATTTCCCATTTTTCACGAATAGTCAATATCCCAATGCGAATATCGGCTACAGGTCTTGTAAAGGTAAAAGGCAACAAAGCATTTCTTTCTGGTCCATCGAAAAGTATATAATTCATTGTATATTTTTGTTAAAGACAAGTCGCGCCTTGTCCGTACTTTAGAGATTCAAAGTTACAAAGTTTATTTCATAAAAAAACTCTCCAAATTTGGAGAGTTTCATATTATTTATAAGCTGATAAATATTATTTACCGTGCTTAGCATATTTAGTTTTGAATTTATCAATACGTCCTGCAGTATCAATAAGTTTAGATTTACCTGTATAAAAAGGGTGTGATGTTCTAGAAATCTCCATTTTTAAAACTGGATATTCAACACCGTCAACAGTTATTTTTTCTTTTGAATCTGCAGTAGATTTAGTAATAAAAACATCTTCATTTGACATATCCTTAAAAGCTACTAATCTGTAATTTTCTGGGTGAATTCCTTTTTTCATCTTTTTTATTTTAATTTTTTGAGCGTTTTAATTTTGCGGCTTTTTCTTTATTTTGAAAAAGGTGTAAATGCAACAACTCTTTGTGTTTAAATATCTTATTTTTATTTCAGAATGCAAATTTACACTTATTTTTTAATATTCAAATGTTTACATGCCTTTTTTTATATAATCGTAAAAAACAATTTTTATCCATGAATATATTGGGAATTGTTATATTTGTAGATTAATAATTTTAACATTTATGATAAAAAAAACATCACCTGCAAAATCTGGACTTTTATTAGGTTTTTTATTTGGACTAATTATGGTTTTGGAGTTTGTAATTATGTATGTAATTGGAATGAAATCCTTGGTAAATTCAAGTGCCGGCTTGATTGTAAATAGTGCAAATTATTTAATCCTTCCATTATTGTTTATATTTTTAGGTTGTAATAATTATAAAAACAATATTAATAATGGAAATATTACTTTAAGCGAATGTCTAAAAGTTGGAATTTCCATCACTTTTGTAGCTTCCATAATATATGCTGCTTTTAATGTAATTTTTAACATCGTATTTCCTGATTTTGTAAATGAAATGATAGAAATTTCAAAAGAAGCAATGATTTCAAAAACCCCCAATTTGACTGTTGAACAATTAGAAGCAGGAATGACAATGATAAAAAAATTCATGAATCCGTTTATAGTTTTTCCTGTAACATTGGCTATGTATTCGTTTTTTGGGTTAATCTATTCCCTCATTATAGGTGCATTTGTAAAAACGAAAAATCTTAACTCTAACATTTAATGAATTTATCAATTGTAATACCCCTTCTTAACGAAAAGGAATCCCTAAAAGAACTTTATTCTTGGATTGTTTCAGTGATGAAATCTAATAATTATTCCTATGAAATTATATTTATAGATGACGGAAGCACGGATGATTCTTGGACAATTATTGAAGATTTAGCATCTAAAAACACTGCTGTCAAAGGCATACGTTTTATGAAAAATTATGGAAAATCACAGGCTTTACATGCTGGTTTTGCAAAAGCACAAGGTGATGTTATTATTACCATGGACGCTGATTTACAGGATAGTCCAGAAGAAATTCCTGGATTATACAATATGATTATAACGCAAGACTTTGATTTAGTTTCCGGCTGGAAAAAGAAACGTTATGATTCTATGGTTTCAAAAAACATGCCTTCCAAACTTTTCAATTGGGCAGCTAGAAAAACTTCGGGTGTGGAATTAAATGATTTTAATTGCGGATTGAAGGCTTACAAAAATCTAGTTATAAAAAATATTGAGGTTTCTGGCGAAATGCACCGGTACATTCCCGTTTTGGCTAAAAATGCAGGTTTTGGTAAAATTGGCGAAAAGGTAGTTCAACATCAAGCTAGAAAATACGGCGAAACTAAATTTGGAATGGAACGTTTCATCAATGGTTTTCTGGATTTAATTACCATTTGGTTCTTGTCAAAATTTGGAAAAAGACCGATGCATTTGTTTGGAGCTTTGGGTTCTTTAATGTTTATTATTGGTTTGTTTTCTGCAGGGTTCATAGGATTTATGAAATTATACAAATTATATCATGGTCTGCAGTACGATTTAGTAACGAACAACCCTTGGTTTTATATTTCATTAACCACCATGATTATTGGAACACAATTTTTTTTGGCTGGTTTTCTTGGGGAAATCATTTTAAGAACTAAGAATAATGAGGAGCGGTACAAAATTTTTAAAGAAATAAATTAATGGTATCACAAATTCTGATACCATTAATTTTGAGGTCAAATTTGTGACCTCAAAACAAGAAAACTTGAGGACAAAATTTGCGTCCTCGAACAGTAAAAAGCCATGGAAATAGAAGTTATTCAAAATAAAATATTTGAAATTCGGGGTTGCAAAGTAATGCTTGACTTTGACTTGGCTTTATTGTATAATCTTGAAAACAAAAGACTTAAAGCTTCCGTAAGAAGAAACATAAATCGTTTTCCCGAAGATTTTATGTTTGAACTTACTGAAATGGAATTTACAAACTTGAGGACGAAATTTTCGTCCTCAAGTTATGGTGGCTTGCGATATATGCCTTTTGCTTTTACAGAACAAGGAATTGCAATGCTTTCTAGTGTGCTAAATAGTGAAAAAGCTATCGAAGTAAACATTTCAATTATTAGAGCATTTGTAACTTTTAGACAATTTTCGTTGACTTACAATGAACTAAAAGAAAGAATTGAGGAAATAGAAAATCAATTTCCCGATATTTACAAAGCCTTAAATTATCTTGTCGACAAAGATACTACTTCAAAAAACAACGTAGAAAGAGAAAAAATAGAATATAAAAAATAATATAAATGGAAATCAAGCAAAACATTTTAGACGCAGTAAATGAATGGCTTACACCAACTTTTGATGCTACAACACAAGATTCAGTTAAAGATTTATTATCAGGTTCACCCAAAGAGCTGGAAGAGAGTTTTTATAAAAACTTAGAATTTGGTACAGGTGGAATGCGAGGGATTATGGGAGCAGGAAACAATAGAATCAACAAATACACATTAGGTAAAAGCACTCAAGGACTTTCGGATTACTTACATATTGCTTTTCCAAACCAAGCTTTGAAAGCCGTTATTGCTTTTGACTGTCGCCATAATAGCAAAAGTCTAGCTAAAGTTGTTGCTGATGTATTCTCAGCAAATAATATTGAAGTGTATTTATTTTCGGATTTAAGACCAACACCTGAATTGTCTTTTGCCTTAAAATATTTGGGTTGCCAATGCGGAATTGTCTTGACAGCATCTCATAATCCACCTGAATACAATGGATACAAAGTGTATTGGGAAGATGGAGGACAAATCGTTCCGCCTGAAGATGATGCTATAATCAATACCATCGAAAATCTTAACTACAATCAAATTAAATTTGATACTAATGAAGATTTAATTCATTATATCGATGCTGAAATTGACCAAGCTTTTATAAAATCGACAGTCGAGAACGCTAGTTTTAAAACACCTCAAGAAGCAAAAGATAATTTGAACATTGTTTTTACCTCTTTGCACGGAACATCAATTACTGTAATGCCTGAAACATTTGTAGCAGCTGGGTATAATAATGTACATATCGTTGAAGAACAAAGAGTACCAAATGGTGATTTTCCAAC
>NZ_JBJXDQ010000148.1:0-10362 GCF_046155325.1 Flavobacterium sp. | reverse complement strand
GAAGCGCATCCTGACCATGTCGTGATAACCTATGTAAATTGCTCTGCCGAAGTCAAAGCCTTAACCGATATTGTTGTCACCTCATCAAACGCTGTCAAAATAGTAAACTCAATACCTTTAGACAAACCCATTATATTTGCTCCAGATAAAAATTTAGGTAAATATGTAATGGAGCAAACCGGAAGAGACATGTTACTTTGGGATGGTTCTTGTGTGGTTCACGAAGCCTTTTCATTAGATAAATTAATTGCACTTTACAAAGAAAATCCAGACGCCAAAATTATTGCGCACCCAGAATCCGAGACTCATATTCTGAAAACTGCTGCCTATATTGGTTCGACAGCAGGAATGATAAATTTTGTAAAAACCGACCCAAGCAATAAGTTTATTGTAGCTACCGAGGCTGGTATTCTTCATAAAATGAAACAAGAAGTACCGCACAAAATATTAATACCAGCACCGGCAAAGGAAAACAACACTTGTGCTTGTAGTGAATGTGGCTATATGAAAATGAATACTTTACAAAAAGTATACGATTGTTTACTTCATGAATCTCCTGAAATTTTTATTCCTGAAGATATTATGAAAAAAGCTTTAGTGCCTATTGAACGTATGCTTGAATTATCTAAATAATGATAAAAACAAATTATTTAATCATAGGCTCAGGTGTTGCAGGATTAACTTTTGCTTTGAAAATTGCCAATCAATTTCCAAACAAAAAAATTACGATTGCCACCAAAGCTAATGCTGACGAATCCAACACCAAGTATGCTCAAGGAGGTATCGCAATAGTCACTGACAAAATCGAAGATTCGTATCAAAAACACATACAAGACACTTTAATTTGTGGTGATGGCTTGTGTGATGAATCCGTAGTCGAAATGGTTATTACCGAAGGTCCTAAACGCCTAAAAGAATTGATTGAATGGGGTGCTAAATTTGATAAAAATGTAGCAGGAACTCTAGATTTAGGCAAAGAGGGCGGGCATTCAGAAAACAGAGTGGTACATCATAAAGACCAAACGGGTAAAGAAATTGAACGTGCCATTTTAAACCAAGTATTGCAAAAAGAAAATATCACCGTTTTAGACCATCATTTTGCATTTGATTTAATTACAAAAAATAATTGCTGCATTGGAGCTTACGTTTTAGACCAAAAAACAAAAGAAATACTCACGTTTCAAGCTGAATATACTTTATTGGCAACAGGAGGAATTGGTCATCTTTACGGTCATACCACCAATCCTGTAATTGCTACTGGCGACGGAATTGCAATGGCTTTTAGAGCCAAAGCAAAAATTACAGAAATGGAATTTATTCAATTTCATCCTACAGCATTATATGATGCTAGCACCGATACTTCTTTTTTAATTTCGGAAGCAGTTCGTGGTTTTGGAGCTTATTTGCGCACCAAAAAAGGAGATCGATTTATGCTCAATTATGATTCTAGAGGTGATCTTGCATCACGAGACATCGTTTCACAAAGCATCGAGTTAGAGCTCAAAAAAAGTGGTGATGATTGTGTTTATCTCGATTGCACTCATTTAGAACTAGAGGGATTTATAAAACATTTTCCGATGATATATATGCATTGCAAAAATATAGGAATAGATATTGCAAAAAATTGGATTCCGGTAGTACCTGCCCAACATTATCTATGTGGTGGCATAGTAGTAGATAAAACTGGAAAGACATCTGTCGATAATTTATTTGCTTGTGGCGAGTGTTCTCGAACGGGTTTACACGGCGCCAATAGACTAGCCTCTAACTCTTTGCTGGAAGCCTTGGTCTATTCGGATAAAATATACCATTATTTAGCGAATCATCCTTTTGATGATCTTCAAGAAACAGAGCCTGTACAAGACTGGATATCAGATAAAATTACTGAAATTGACCCCAAATATACAGCTAATACAAAATTAGAATTACAGCTATTGATGCGAAAAAGTGTAGGTATTGTTCGTAATGATTTAGATTTAAATAAGGCAAACTTTAAGTTGAAACAATTTCAAATTGAAATAGAAGACAAGATAAAAAATCATAAAACCAATGCGAGTTTAGGAGAATTACGTAATTTAATTACAATTGGAAGCCTAATTGTTGAACAATCTATTGATAGAAACGAAAATCGTGGTGGTTTCGTGAAAAATTAAAAAAAATTAAAATTTTACGTTTTTGAATACTTTGTAAGTTAAACCTTTTTTAAAAATTCGCTTCTTACTGTTATATCTTTAAAAAACATAAAAATGAAAAAATTAATTGTAGCCACTCTACTTGTTTTTAGTGCATTTACTTTTGCACAAGAAAAAATGGAGAATGAAACGAACAGTCCAAGAAAAGGACATTGGCAAAACGGCGAAAGTGATGAAATACGTTTGAAAAAACTAAGTTCTGAATTGAATTTGAATGCCAAACAACAAGAACAAATAAAAACCGTAATGGCGGAACAAAAAGCAAAAAGAGAAGCTTTTATGAAGGAGAAAATGGCAAACAAAGAGATGGCAAAAGTGCCAACTCCTGAAGAGCGTAAAGAAAGAATAGAAAAATTTGAAGAGGCAAAACTAGCAATGGATGCAAAATTAAAAGCCATTTTATCTCCAGAACAATTAGCAAAATGGAATACCATTAAAGAAGAGCGCAAAGACAAAATGAAAGACAGAAAAGAAGAAAAAAAATAAACAGTCTCATTTTTTACCAATAAAAAAAAGTCTTAATTCTAAACTTAGAATTAAGACTTTTTAAATTTTTTAGTTTAGATTACCAGTCACCTCCTGAACCACCTCCAGAAAAGCCTCCTCCTCCGAAGCCACCACCAAAACCGCCACCATCACCTCCAAATGAGCCACCGCCGAACGAACCACCACCATTTCTGCCCAAACTACTTAAAATAATCACATCCAATAAACTTGGGCCACCTCCAGAATTACCTGAGTTTCCACCATTATTTTTATTTTTTGAAATGATAACAAATATGATAAAAACGATAATTAATATTGGCAAAACTGGAAACTTTTCTTTTTTATTGCTTTTCCTTTCGCCTTTATACTTCCCCTTAAATACATCAAAAATAGCATCGGCTCCCTTATCTAAACCATTGTAATAACTACCTGCCTTGAATTCTGGAATAATAATATTTCGAGTGATTTCTCCGCCTATTCCTGCTGTCAATCGGTCTTCGAGGCCGTATCCTGCAGAAATCCATATTTTCCTTTCGGCTTTGGCTAAAAGAATAATTACCCCATTATCATTTTTTTCAGTTCCGCCTATTCCCCACTGCTGTCCCCATTTGGGTGTCAAAATACCAATATCCTCTCCTTTAAGTGATTCAATAGTAATAACCACAATTTGTGTCGAAGTAGAATCAGAATACCTAATTAACTTTTCTTCTAACTGTGATTTTTCATCAGAACTCAAAACATTAGCATAATCATATACTGATGTTTGAAATTTAGGAATTTCAGGAATTGTATATTGGGCAAAACTGATTTGAGTAAATAGAAGAAAAGCTATTAATATATGCAAACTGACTAACTGCCATCTGCTATCTGCCATCTGTTTAGATTTCATTATCCTTTGGATATTTCGTTGCTTAATTCGTTAGAGTCATTTTCTAAATAAGGAAAATACTTTTGTAACTGTTCACCAGCCATGGTAATTCCATCAATTAAACCTTGTTTAAAGTTTCCTTTTTTAAAATGATTAGCCATTAGCTCTTTAGTACTATCCCAGAAATCAACTTCTACTCGGTCATTAATTCCTTTATCACCACAAATTACAAACTTTTTGTCTTTGACAGCAAGATAAATTAAAACCCCATTTTTAAGTTCGGTTTGATCCATTTTTAAAAAATTAAAAACTTCCAAAGCTCTATCAAAAGGAGCTTTGGAAGTTGTTTTTTCTATGTGTATTCTAATTTCGCCAGAAGTTTCTTTTTCGGCCATACGAATAGCTTCAACTATGGCGCTTTCTTCTTCTTTGGTTAAAAATTCTTCTACTTTTAACATTGTTTTATTTTTGCCACAAATTTCACGAATTTACACAAATTTTAATCTGTGATAATTTGTGAAATCTGTATTAGATTTTATTTATTAGAATTTTACTTCAACTGGTTTTTCTGCACCTTCAACAGCTTGAAAATAAGCTTTTTCTTTAAAACCAAACATTCCTGCAAATAATGAATTTGGAAAAGTTTTAATGTGAGTATTATAAGGTTTAACTGCTTCGTTAAAACGTGTTCTAGCAGTAAGAATCTGATTTTCGGTACTAGCCAATTCATCTTGTAATTTCAAGAAATTAGCATTGGCTTTCAATTCTGGATAGGCTTCAACAGAAACTAATAATCTTGATAATGAACTACTTACTCCACTCTGCGCTTTGTTAAATTCGGCTAATTTTTCAGGAGAAATATTTGCTGGATCGATAGTTACGGCAGTTGCTTTTGCTCTAGCTTCAATTACAGCTGTCAAAGTGCTTTTCTCAAAATCTGCAGCCCCTTTTACCGTATTTACAAGGTTTCCAATAAGGTCATTTCGTCTTTGATATGATGTTTGCACATCGCCCCAAGTCTGTTCAACGGTCTGACCTAAAGTTACTGCGTTATTATTAATTCCTTTAACCCAGCTGTACAAGCTAAAAATCACAACTGCTACTATAATCCAAGGTAAAAATTTTTTAAAATCCATTTTTGTTTAATTTAAAGTTTATTATTTAGTTTTCTAATCTCTATTCAAAAATCTATAGCCCATTCTTAATACTAGCCAACTGTGTTTTTATGGTTTCCAATTTGCTGATAATTTCAAATTTATCCAAAGTTTTCTTTTGCCCTTCTTTCAAATGGGTTCTGGCGCCTTCGAGGGTAAAACCTCGCTCCTTTACCAAATGATAAATGAGTTTCAGGTTATTAACGTCTTCAGGGGTAAACATCCTGTTGCCTTTGGCATTTTTCTTCGGCTTGAGGATGTCGAATTCGTTATCCCAAAATCGAATAAGTGAGGTATTCACATCAAAAGCTTTGGCTATTTCGCCAATACTATAATAGCGTTTGTCTGGTTGTAATTCTATTTGCATTAGTCTAAAGATTGATTTTCTTGATTAGCCAATTCTGAAATGGCAACATATTCTACTGCCGAAATATTTCCGTAATAAAAATTTATAGGGTTAACAACTCTACCGTTTTTATGGACTTCATAGTGTAAATGGGGTCCTTCTGACCTTCCTGTACTGCCTACATATCCTATTATATCGCCTCTTTTCACCCTTTGCCCTGATCTGCATTTGTATTTACTCAAATGTCCGTATAAAGTTTCATAACCAAAGCCATGCCTAATCACAATATGATTTCCATAACCCGATACGGTATTATCTGCTTTTGCTATTACCCCATCACCCGTTGCAAAAATTGGAGTTCCAACTTTAGCAGTAAAATCCATTCCTTCATGCATTTTTCTAACTTTAGTAAATGGGTCTGTTCGATATCCAAATCCCGAAGCCACTCTTTTTAAATTTTCATTTCTCACAGGCTGAATAGCTGGAATTGCAGCTAATAAATTATTTTTAGCTTTGGCCAATTTAAAAATTTCATCTAGCGATTTTGATTGAACCGACAATTCCTTACTAATCATATCTACTCTTTTGGTAGTATTAATTACTAATTTAGAATTATCATACCCTTCTAATTCCTTATATCTATTAAAACCTCTAAACCCTGATTTTCTATCTTTATCAGATATTTGAGCTGTATTAAAATAAACTCTATATAAATTATTATCCCTTTCTTCCATTACAGCAATTACATCCTCAATTTGATCCATTCTTTTGTTTAAAACTGAAAAATGTAACTTCAAATTATCTATTTCTCGAGCCTGAACTTTATCTTTTGGCGTTTCAAAATAAGGTGTGTTCAATAAAATTATAAAAGCTAAAAACCCAAACAGTGCCGAAGCCAATAAAAACAAGAGTAAATAGGCAAATTTCTTTCTCTTTTTTGTTATTATTTTTCGGTAGGCTAGATTTTCGGAATCGTAATAATATTTTACTTTCGCCATATTTTAAAATACCCTATTTTTGCACATTGAAAAATGTTAGTCGAACAAATTTAATAAATGTTTCATTTGTTACGCCCTTTTTTTAACAATATATTAAAGTTGGTTTATTTAATTCGTATAATCGTCATTTCGATTAGCGAATTATAAGATTAGCACATTAACAAAATTCCGAATTTTCAAAAAAAATGACATCACAAGAAGTACGTAAACAATATCTTGATTTTTTCAAAAGCAAAGACCATTTGATAGTTCCATCAGCACCAATTGTTCTGAAAGACGATCCTACACTGATGTTTAACAATTCAGGAATGGCTCAATTTAAAGAGTTCTTTTTGGGAAATGGAACACCTAAACACAACAGAATAGCCGATACACAAAAATGCCTTCGCGTTTCAGGTAAACATAATGATTTAGAAGATGTAGGGTTTGACACCTACCATCACACCATGTTCGAAATGTTAGGAAACTGGTCGTTTGGTGACTATTTCAAAAAAGAGGCGTTACACTGGGCTTGGGAATTCTTAACAGAGGTATTAAAACTGGATAAAGATAGATTGTATGTTTCTGTTTTTGAAGGAAACAAAGCTGAAAATGTGGCTTTTGACCAAGAATCATTTGATATTTGGAAACAATTTGTCTCTGAAGATCGAATTATTTTAGGCAATAAAAAAGATAACTTTTGGGAAATGGGAGATCAAGGACCTTGTGGACCTTGTTCAGAAATACATATAGATTTAAGAACAGACCAAGAAAGAGCTGCCGTTTCTGGTCGGGATTTAGTCAATGCTGATCATCCACAAGTAGTTGAAATTTGGAATAATGTTTTTATGGAATTTAACCGTAAGGCTGATGGTTCTTTAGAAAAATTACCTGCTCAACATGTTGATACCGGAATGGGGTTTGAACGTTTGTGTATGGCAATGCAAAACGTAACTTCGAATTATGACACCGATGTTTTTACCCCTTTAATTAACAAAATTGAAGTAATCACAGGTTTAAAATATACTTCAAATGAAGTAAAAAACATAAGCGAAGAACAAAACAAAACCAATATAGCCATTCGAGTAGTTGTCGACCACGTTCGTGCTGTAGCTTTTGCTATTGCCGATGGTCAATTACCATCAAACACAGGTGCTGGCTATGTGATTCGAAGAATTTTGCGACGTGCCATTCGCTATGGATTTACTTTTTTGAATACCAAAGAACCTTTTATTTTTCAATTAGTTGCTGTTTTAGCGGATCAAATGGGCGAGTTTTTTCCAGAAATTAAATCACAGCAACAATTGGTTACCAATGTAATTCGTGAAGAAGAAGCTTCTTTTTTAAGAACTTTAGACCAAGGGTTACAATTATTAGATCAGGTTATCACACAAACAAAAGGTACTGAAGTTTCAGGAGCGAAAGCATTTGAATTGTATGATACGTTCGGTTTTCCAAAAGATTTAACGGCTTTGATTTTGAAAGAAAAAGGAATGTCTTTCAAAGAATCTGAATTTGATGCTTCAATGAAAGCACAAAAAGATCGTTCGCGTTCGGCTTCTGAAGTTTCGACCGAAGATTGGAAAGTATTGATTCCGGGTAATGTGGAAACATTCGTAGGCTATGACAAAACGGAAAATGAAGTCAAAATTACTCGCATTCGAAAAGTTGATTCTAAAAAAGACGGAATTCTATATCAAATCGTATTAAATAACACGCCGTTTTATCCTGAAGGTGGCGGACAAGTTGGCGATAAAGGAACTTTGGTTTATGCTAACGAAACGATTGATATCATTGACACTAAGAAAGAGAATAATTTGATTCTGCATTTTGCAAAACAACTTCCTGAAAATATTGAAGCCAGTTTCGTTGCAAAAGTCAATACCAATTTACTGACATCGACTTCAAAAAATCATTCGGCTACACATTTGATGCATTTGGCGTTGCGAACTATTTTAGGAACACACGTTGAACAAAAAGGTTCGTTAGTGAATCCTAATTACTTGCGTTTTGACTTTTCGCATTTCAGTAAAGTTACCGATGAAGAAATTCGCAAAGTAGAAGATTTTGTAAATACTCGAATCGAAGAACAATTACAATTAGTTGAACACCGAAGCATTCCGATTCAGCAAGCAATGGCTCATGGTGCGATGGCGCTGTTCGGAGAGAAATATGGAGATAACGTACGTATGATTGAATTCGGCGACAGCAGAGAACTTTGTGGTGGAATTCACGTGAAAAACACAGGCGAAATCTGGCATTTCAAAATCCTTTCTGAAGGCGCAGTGGCTGCTGGAATTCGTCGTATAGAAGCAATTACAGGCGATGTAGTGAAAAACTATTACTCTCAACAAGAAAGCGATTTGGATGCGATAAAAGAAACGTTGAAAAATCCACAAGATACATTGAAAGCGGTGGTTTCATTGCAGGATGATAATGTTAAATTGAAAAAGCAAATAGAGCTATTGTTGAAAGAAAAAGTAGAAGGGATAAAAAATAATTTAATTTCAGAGTTTCAGGAAATTAATGGAGTTAATTTTTTAGCAAAACAGGTAGACTTATCCATGAGTTCTACTAAAGATTTAGCGCAATCACTCGGGAATTCAAAAAATAATGCATTTGTTATTTTGGCCTCCATTGAAGATAACGCTGCTAATATTCATTGTTATATCTCGAAAGAATTGGTTGCAGCAAAAAGCTTAAATGCCAATGTTGTTATCAAGGAATTAGGAAAATATATTGACGGAAACGGTGGTGGTCAGCCGTTCTTTGCCTCAGGAAAAGGCAAAAACACTAGCGGAATTAAAGAAGCATTAGAAAAAGCTTCATTATTTTTGAAATAACATCATTTCAAATTTTTTAAAAACCCTTTTAATTTGTTGATTAAAAGGGTTTTTCTTTTAGTAAAAACGGCTAAAAACAGTTTTAAACTGTAGTATATCTGATTAATTTACAGTATATCGGAAATATTAATTTAAATGCAATTCCTTTTATATTTTTGAAATGTGATAGAAAATGCCCCAGCTAATCTATTATATTAATCTACATATAAATCATGAAAAAAATATTTAGTCTTTTTTTTATTTCTGTTTTTATAATCATATTTAGTTCGTGTACTGCAGATGTTGATGATACTTCACAATTCAAATTAGTAAAAAAAATAATTGAAGTAAATAAAGATGAAACTTCATTGACGATCAACTTTGCTTATGATGGTGACAAAATTGTAAGTATCGATTCGGAATTATCTAATACAACATTTACTTATTCAGGAAATTTAATTACCAAAATAATTCAATTAGATAAAACTTCGCAAGATCAAAAAACCTTTGATTATTTTTATACAAATGATAATTTAACTAAAGTGATCAGCTCTGACAATTATACTTTAAATTACACCTATCAATCAGGTGGCAAAATAGCTTACGAAAAAACAAGTACTGATTCAAATATCAATATTGTTTTAGTATGTAACGGAACGCTATCAATACAATATAATAATGTTGTTCAAAAAAACAAAACTCTAAATACAAGCGGTGTCAATATTTTAGAAAAAGAAGAGCTAAGTTTTGCTTATGACAATAAATCAAACCCACTAAGAAACATCGTTGGATTTAATAAATTGTTAGACCATTCAGAATTAATTTCCGCCAATAATTATTATACAAACATAGTGATTTCATCGACCAAATATTTAGATTCAGAGGCGGAAGTTTCGTCTGCTGTTGTAATATCAAAAAATTACAATTATGATAAAGAGGGCTATCCTAAAGAAGTTATTTCGACAAAACCTGTGTTTGGAAAAGAAGATAAAAATCATCTAAAAACATTATATTTCTACTAAAACATTTAAAAAAAACACATTAAAAAAAGGTCTGACAAATTTCAGACCTTTTTTAATAATTACAATTATTTAATATTAATCAATTATTGTTTTACCATAAAAGCTTCTTTTAGAGTTTTTTGAGCATCTCTAAATTCTTTACTTCTTTCTTTTCCAAGAACTTCGTTAAGCTTGGGCGTTTTTACGGTATTGCTGTATTCTTTTAACTTCGCTTTCATCTCGTCTTCGCTAAGCGAAGTATCTGCCTTTAAGGTTTTAGAGTAGACTGTAGATTCGGCCAAAATAGCTCTAACTTTTTCTTGTTCTGCTAGAGTTACTCCTGCAATTTTAAAAGCCTCCATTAAATCGGCTTCTTTTTGATCTTTTGATTGTGCTTTCGGTTTTTCTGTAGCTGGTTTTTTATCAGAAGAAGCTTCTTGTGCAACAGCAGCAGTTAATGTAAAAAATACAGCACAAAGGGTCGTTAATAAGTGTTTCATTGTTAATTTTATTTAT
>NZ_JBJXDQ010000147.1:0-4934 GCF_046155325.1 Flavobacterium sp. | reverse complement strand
CATTGCTTTGGTAAACATTTGATAAGTTGATTATGGCAGCTATTTTATGTTGTTCGTTTCTCTGGGTATTAGCAATAAAATAATACTGTTTTATGGTGTTTTCGGCATTGTCATAATCGCCAATAATAGTGTAAAGATTGCCTAAGGGTTTAAGGCAGTATTCTGTAATATCGTAATTAGAAAGCTTGTTTTTTTGGAAGATTTGCCAGGCTTTTTCATAGCTTGAAATAGCTTTGTTGCTCTTGCCAAATTGGTTTTCGTAGTAGGCTTTATTGCAGTTTAAAACCACTAAAGCTAATAATTCATTTTTTGTTTTTGGCTTCGGATTTTTCCAAAAATTGTGTTCGGCAGCGTCTAGTTTTGTTATACTTTCAAGGGATGGATTGGCTACAAAAATATCAACTGCATTGTATATTACATCTTCTTGGGTAGGTAAATATTGCCCAAAAACAGTTAGAGTCGTGAAAAGAAAAAGATAAAAAATAGTTTTAACCATATAAGGAATTTAAGGTCATTTAAGTTTGTCATTTCGACGAAGGAGAAATCACATAACGAGAGCAACTAATGTGATTTCTCCCGTTGGTCGAAATGACAAAATAATTCTTATTTAAATGACGAAGTTTAATAAAATAAATAGTGTAATTCTATAAAAATAGTCCAAGGATTAACACCTAAAAAAAATCAGTGATAATCTGTTTTATCCGTTTCATCTGTGTGCCAATTCTTAAAACTTCCAAATGCCATACAACTGAAAATAATTGAAATTATCTTCTAAATTAAGCACATATCTCGCACCAATACTTGGACCAATTCTAGCCGCGCCAATGGTTAAATCAAATAACAATCCTGTTTTGAAATTGGTAAAAGATTGTTTTTCAGTCTTGGTTTCATTGGTTGCAGAGATTAAAAATTTATCAGTTATTCCTTCGTAAGTTTCTATTTTCAGGTTTTGTTCTTGTTTTTCCGAAACATTTAAATTGGCTTGCAAACCTGCTCCAATTCCGATAAAGTTATTGATATTGTATCGCATAAGCACCGGGATTTCCCAGTTGATATTTGAGTTTTCTGACGAAGTTGTGGTGCGTTGTAATTGACGAACGCCATTTGCGCTTGTTAGAAAAGTATCATTTGTTGAAATTGAATTATTATAAGAATTCAAGCTGTTTAAGAACTCGGCTTGCCAATAATAACGATAGGATTTATAAGGAGAAACAGTTGCCCCCACAAAATAACTTTTGGAATTTTCGAGGCTTGGATACAAATTATACCCTGCTTTGGCTCCAATAGAAATTCCTGGAGAAAAACGTGTTGTAGCATAATTAGTAATTATAGGTTCGTTTTTATCAAAAATAATGGCGGTTCTGCTTTTGGTTTTTACTTTATGAAAGTCTTTGTTGAACTTCATCGAATATTTGACAAAGCCTTTGGTGCTGTCTTTTTCTTTGACGTTTTTCTGCGTACTTCCGGGTAAATAAATATTTTTGAAGGTAAAATGAATTTGGTTTTTCTTGATAATGGTATCCAAACAACTGGTTGTTGGTTCTTCGTCTTTTGGACAAATAGGACATTTTGGATATTGATCTTCAATTTTGAATGTTTTTTTATCGAACATTTCCGGAATGTCTGTTTCTAATAGAATCTTTCTTGCAGGTCCTTCGCCATTATTTTGGAAACGGGTTTTGAAGTTGACTCTTTTAAAACGCACCAATCTGTAGTTCATAAAACTTCCGTTAGAACACATTTTGTTCGGATCGTGTGAGGTTACGATTTCCATTTCAAGATTCTTGATTTTGTGGTTTTTGTAACTTCGATTCGGCACAAAAATACTTCTCATGGTAACAGTAGCGCTCGTGTCCTTAATCATTTCGGGTGTGGTTTTGAATGTAAAAAACAAGTTTCTAGTTTCGCCAGGATTAGCGTCATTAAATTCTAAAACAGTAGCGTTTTTGTACTCTTTATTGGCATTTAACAACGAAGTTGCCAAGTCCTCTTCGACCGCTGTGATTCTGTATTTTTTCGTATTGGCAATTGCGATTTCGGATGCTAGATATGAATCGGAGTTTTCTAGATCATCTACAAAGGCAACCGAATTTTCCTTGACTTCTTTTTCGCCCGCATACGTTCTGAAATTATCCAATTCAAAATTGTTGTTTTTAAACTGTTTTTCGTTAAAAAACAGATATAATTTTCCGTTGGTTACATAGTTTTCTAGGTTTTGATAACTTAGAATTACTTCTATTTTTTGGTCTGGAATTGGATCGCAATTTTTTTGAATTGCCAATCCATTTTGATCTTCGATAGACGCAATATCTTTATATATTTCCTCCGAAACTTCGTTTACGGCAACTATTTTTGGTCGTGTTGCTGGTGGTTTTCCGTTGTCGTAATTGTTGGTTACCGCAAGCCTTGTGGTATAAGTTCCTTTGTTTTTATAGACCTGTTTAGGTTCGGCTTCTTTGCTGTAATGACCATCGCCCATTTCCCATAAATAGGAGTAGGAAGGTTTTGGTGCTCCAGCAATTGGAATTAAGGGTGGCGTTTCGGGTTTAAATTTTACTGAATTCCCTTTTTGGTTGTACGTAATATTGGCACGACGGGTTAGAGTATCTTTTGCTTTGGTTTGTGCTTCGACAAGCTCAGGAAAACAGATAGAAAATAAAATAATGAAAATAAATAGTGGTTGTTTCATAATTGATTCGTTTTTAGCCCTGATGGCAGCGGCATCCTTTTTTCACGCTTTTTTGCGTGGGAAAAGATATAGCGAACAGCAGGATTAGCTTCTAATTTTCAGTAGTTCCTCCAAGCAATGAAACCGAGTATATCTTCTTAAGAGTTTTTAAAAATAGAAAAAAGTGGTGAGCAAATCACCACTTTTTGTAAAAACTTCTATTTTGTATTATTGTATGGCATTGATTGCGGCTACTAATTGCGCTTCGGTTCCTAGAGTTGTTTCGGCTAGCGTGAATGTGTACACGTCGTTTGCAGCTACGGTAACCGCTTTGATGGCGTATCTCCACTGCCCATTATCTTCGGTGGCAAATATCACATGACAAGCCAATCCTATTGGAATTTGTCCGTAGTGTTCGCTGAATAATCCAGCACTGTAAGTGTCCAATTTTGCAAGTGCGTTTGTTCCTTCGCCATCATAAGAAAGGTAGATTGCGCTATTGGTATTGTCATACCCATCAGGAGCATCGGCTAGTATGGTCGTTCTTGGTCTTGGATCGCTGTAAAATTTATCCACATTGGTCCATCCAAAGTTTCCAAAAGACACATAGTAGTTATTTCCTTCGGCAAATACGCCGTCTTTTCCCCCGTTTGGTGCAGTAGCATCGCGTTCTGCTTCCCAAGCTAATTCTCCATCAGTATCGATAATACCATTCCATAATGTCATTGCATTGTCGATTCCATCGGTTAAACTGGCTGGTACTATAAGATTGATGTTGCAAGTTGTAGCTAGTTCTACTCCGCCTTGGGTCGCTTTCACAAAAAACTCTCCGCCGGATATCAATAAACTTTGATCCCCATTTGGCATAATTCCCATGGTTGGTTTGTTGGTAATTAGCATAGTACCTTTGTCGAAAAGCTCTACAAATTCAATGTTTATTGCTCCAGTTGCAGTATTGCCATTTTTAGTAAGGCAATCTCCATTTATTTTTATGGTTACTCCTTTGTCCGATGTTAGTGTGATGATTCCAGCTCCAGCAGTCGCTGTAAAATTCTGAGTTTGTGCTTCTAGTGCTGCATCTCTAACGGCTGCAAATTCTGAGGCCGATGCTGGCTCATTGATGGTTTCATCTTTTTCACAACCAATAAAGGAAAGTGTTACCAATGCTAATAATGCGATTTTTTTTAAATTTGTTTTACTTACAAGTTTTAAAATGTTTTTTTGGTGTGCGTGAATCGTTGATTTCATAATTTCTAAAGTGTTTAAATTGTTGTTTGAATTGTTGTTGTTTACTGTTTTCATGTTTTCTAGTTTTAAATGTTTTTGTTTATTGTTGTTATATCAAATTTGTTTTGTAATTGTTACCCTTGTTTTAAATTTAATTGCCAAAAGAACGATTACAACCATATATCAACCTTGTTTTAATTTTGTTACCCCTTTTTTTACTATTTTCGAAAAAAGTTTTTTTATGGCTAATACCACTATACATCCAGACCAAATCTATATTGATGGACTTGCCAATAATGATTCGGCAATTATTCAATCTATTTACAAGAAATTTGTTCCCAAAGTAGTTTCCTATATAAGGAACAATTCTGGTGATAATGACCAAGCCCAAGATGTGATTCAAGAAATCATGATATTACTTTTTAATCAGGCCAAAGCCAAGAAGCTACAATTAACTTGTCCGTTTGATGCGTACTTTTTTTTATTATGTAAAAGGAAATGGCTAAACGAAATAAAAAAATCTTCGAATAAAGGGGTAACATTAGATGAAGACAAAACATCTATTAATGAACTCACTGAGGAAATGGTACTAGAAACCGAAGTCTTCGACGAAAAACAGCAACTTTTTGATACGATGTTTCAAAAACTAGGCGATAAATGCCAAGAATTATTGAAGTTGAGTTTCGCTATCAAATCGATGGAGGAAGTTGCCGAAAAACTCAATGTAACTTATGGTTATGTTCGAAAGAAAAAATCGTTGTGCGTTGGACAATTAACTCAGTGGATTCAGGAAACAAATCGCTTTAAATCATTAAAAACGACCTAGCCATGAACGAGGAACGCTACATAGAATTCAGTCAATATCTCGAAAACGAAATGAGTATTGAAGAGAAAAATGCTTTTGAAAAACAATTGTCAGAAGATAAAGAACTAGCTTCATCATTTGAAATATTTGAGGAGCTCAATCAACATTTGTCTAATAAATTTGGAAACAGCGCCGATTTAAGTGCGTTTACACAAAATTTAAATTCAATTGCAG
>NZ_JBJXDQ010000146.1:0-3353 GCF_046155325.1 Flavobacterium sp. | reverse complement strand
CTATCAAAAATTTACAATTTTGAGTTACAACAAAAAAACAAACCTCGCTTAGAAGGTGCTAAACAAGGTTGTTTTTTTATAGTTTTTGAGAATTTATTTAAAAAGTGATGGTTGTGCAACAGCTACCCGTGTTAGCGGTTCGTTGTTTTGTCAAGTAAGTTTAAATTTAATTGGTGTCGTGTCTGCAATTCGAGTAATTTTCTTTCTAGCTTCTAAGTCAAGTTTCACCCATTCCATATGCCATCCAATAGAACCATCAAATTTTATTTTGTTCTTTTTAAAATCTTCGGTTATTGTGTTTAAAATTTCTTTATGAGTTACTTCAGCTTTTCCTTTTAGACAAATCAAAAGTGATTTTTCTATAACACCATACTTTTCTTTATCCATACTTATAGCTTTCTTGCCTGTTGGATGTTTGAGTTGTATTTTATGGTCCATTGCAATTTATTTTAGAAGTAAATTATTTTGTAGTCTTAGCGCCTATCTGCTCACCTAGTTTTTCAAATTCTATATCGTTTGGCTCCCATAATTCTATTTTGTTGCCTTCTATGTCCATTATGTGAACAAATTTACCATATTCTACTGTTTCAATTGTGTCAACAACTGTTACTCCGTTTTTCTTCAGTTCTTCGATAAGTGTTTCTATGTTTTCAACTCTATAATTAATCATAAAGTTCTTGGTTGAAGGCTCAAAATATTTGGTTTTTTCAGAAAATGGACTCCATTGAGAAAATCCTTTTTTGGTGCTATCCGCACCTTGTCTCCATTCAAAAACTGCCCCATACTCATTTGTATTTAAACCAAGATTGGTTTCATACCATTCTCTCATTTGTTTGGGGTCTCTACATTTAAAAAAGATTCCACCAATGCCTGTTACTTTTTTCATTTTTGTCTGGTCAATAGATTGTTTTGTTATGATTGTCTTAAATGCAAAACCAAAACAGAATGATATTGATAATGCAATAATTATTAAAGTTATTTTTTTCATTGTCTATTTTTTAGGTTAGTTTCATAAATATTTATCCATTCCTTGACACTCATTTTTTTCATTAATTCACCAATGAATTTATAAGGAATTTCATCTAACTTCTTAAAACGAACACAACTCTTCTCCATATCCAATTTTTGCTGGCTGTGCTTGGGATACTCTGTTACAAACCATTCCAATAATTTTGGGTCAGAATAAATACCCATATGGTAAAAATTAATGGAGTGTTTTTGCGAAGCGATTCCTGCAAACGGCAGAGGTTCACTTGGTTTGCAATGATAACCTGCTGGATAAATTGTATGTGGAACAACATATCCCAATCCACCATAACTAATAGCTGCTTCAAAACCTTTAGGCAGGTTTTTCAAAATAACATCGTGTAGTTTGTTAAAAGGTCCTGCCCTGTCAATTGGCAGGTTTGTCAGAATTTCCTTTACTGTTTTACCGTTTGCCTTCATATTTTAATAACTTCTGTTGTATTTCTGTCGTGTCGTTCTATTGTTGCACTGTCGTCTTTTACAATGACCGCTAACGTTCCGCCGCTTCAAGAAGTGGCGAACTTCGTAACGACATATTTTCCACTAAGATAAAAATTCTTGCGAAAGAACAATGTGAATTTTGCACATTTTTCGCCATTTCTTGAAACGGCTGTTAGCGGTTCGTTGTTTATGTGTTGTCATTGCTCAACTACTACATTCTTACCAAGTGTCTTAAAACGAACTCCGTTCTTTTGCAAAACTGTAATTGTTATTTGTCCAGTTTTGCTCGTTTTCAGGTCTTGCACGATGCCTGATTTCCCTTTATGTGTTCCGCCAACGACAATACATTGGTCGCCATTTTTTAATTTTTCTATTGTCAATTTATTGCTGATTTATAATTGATATTTGTCCAAGCATTTTTTTTTACACTCATTTTTTCGATTTTTCAAACTCCTCCAAGCATTCATCTAATGGTTTTCCATTATTATGAATGCATTCACAAAATTTATATCCAGCAACTTCATTTTTAGTGTTTTTAAATTGCTTTTTACAATCTGATAATGAATTTCTTGGCATAGCATCATATCCGAACTGAGCTAATAAAACTGTAAGTCCGACTGTTATAATTACGCCTGTGAAAAAAATAAATGGAAATTTGTTATTATACTTCGTTGGTTTCTCTAATATACCATAGCTTGAAAATGAATTGAACGGCAAAATATATTTTAGCCTGTCATAATTCCAAACGAGTAAATATAAATTTGCAAGAACCATTAATGGAGATGTTAAAAAAGAGCCTTCAAAACGCAAAGAAAAGGAGAGTAACCAGATATTTATAATAATTGGAAAATATAGTAATGCACCAAGAGTTACAGTTCTTGGTATTATCAATAAAATTGCAGCAACTACTTGGGCTATTCCAATGAATGTGTAATAATAACCAGTTTGATGTAAAGCTTCAAGATAAGCACCCATTGGGTGATTGATTGATAAACCGCTAGCAAATCTTTCACCAAGAATTTTTATCATTCCTGCAATGATGAATGCAAATGCTAATGTTAAACGGCAAAAGATTGAAAATAACCAATACCATCTATTCGCCTTTATGTTTAAATAGAATGTTTCGAATTTGGTTAAAGTGTTCAATGACATATTTGATGTTTGCTTTATTTGCCTTTTTTTTCTCGTCAGTTTGATGGTTGCTGTGTCGTTCGTTACAATGACCGCTAACGGTTTGCGGCTAGGTGAGGTTTTTCTGTGTTGCGCCTGCGGCAGAAAAATCTTGCTTAGCCGCTGTTAGTAGTAGTTTTTAGAATAAAACTCTAAATAAATTTCCAGGAGTATCTTTTGCTACACCAAACCCATGAGCTGTTCCCGCACCTGTCAGAAATTCAATTTCAATTGATGTCCCTTTTGTGCCTAGTAACATAGCATATCCCCTGTTTTCATTCCCCCTTGGTGCTAGACCTAATTCTTGCCCATAAGTCAATAATAAACTATAATTGTTCGTTGATCCTTTTACACCTGCAGTAGAAGACCATCTCCCTTCACAGTATTCTCCATCTGGTAGAGTTAAAAAACATCTTCCACTATTACTGGTGACATTGGTGGCTTTCGCTTTAATTACTTTAATAGGTACATGATTAGATAGGGGCCCTTTGGCAGGATACAAGTCAAGTGTAATGCTACAACTTGATAATACCAATGTTACAAGAATAAAAATTGCTTTCTTCATTATGTTTTTATTTTAAATTACTACTAACGTTTTCGGGCTTGGCGAAGGTGGCGATTTTCACCACAAATGTTGATGCGGAGAACCAAACTTTGATTAACCACAAATGTGTCTGCGGAGCACTGAACCGCCACTTTTGCCAAACCCGTGTTAT
>NZ_JBJXDQ010000145.1:0-14055 GCF_046155325.1 Flavobacterium sp. | reverse complement strand
ACTGAACAATGCGACTCATACTGACCCAATGTATATCCCACATCAATGGTTCAGCTTGAGGAACGCCATCAAAAACATCCAAAAAAGTAGCTTCGTCCAGTTGTTTCAAATCATCGGCTGTGGCGTTTCCAAAAAGAATAGTTGAGGCTTTTATTGCTTTTTCCAAATCTTCTTTGGAGTGAACAAAAACGGTTAATTCTTCGGCTAGTTTTCTTTGTAAAACTCTTAAATGTGGCGCAATTTTATGTTCTTCTATTAAACCGTCTATTTGTCCTTTAGTCAAAAAAGTAAAAATCTTAATGTATTTTTCTGCATCAACATCGGTAGTATTTAACCAAAACTGGTAAAATTTATAAACCGATGTTTTATCGGCTGTTAACCATACATTTCCCCCTTCGGATTTTCCAAATTTAGAACCATCAGCTTTAGTGATTAACGGACAGGTCATAGCAAAGGCTTTGGCATCAAAGCCAACATTCATTCTTCGAACTAATTCGGTTCCTGTGGTGATATTTCCCCATTGATCTGATCCGCCCATTTGCAGCAAGCAATTGTATTCTTTGTGCAAATGATAAAAGTCGTATCCTTGTATTAATTGGTACGTAAACTCCGTAAATGACATGCCTTCGCCTTCCCCTGTCAAACGTTTTTTAACAGAATCCTTAGCCATCATATAATTTACCGTGATACGTTTGCCTACATCTCGAGCAAAATTGATAAAAGACAAATCCTTCATCCAATCGTAATTATTGACTAGAATTGGTGCGTTATCTTCATTAGAATTAAAATCTAAAAAACGAGAAAGTACTTTTTTAATACCCGCTACATTATGGTTTAATGTAGCTTCGTCTAATAAATTTCTTTCATCAGATTTACCTGAAGGATCACCTATCATACCTGTTGCACCACCTACTAATGCGATGGGTTTGTGGCCAAAGTGGCCTAAATGAACCAAAAGAATTATAGGTACTAAACTACCGATATGCAAGGAATCTGACGTAGGATCAAAACCAATATAAGTTGTGGTCATTTCTTTCAAAAGTTGTTCTTCGGTTCCTGGCATAATATCATGAACCAATCCGCGCCATTGTAATTCTGCAATAATATTTTTCATCTAAAAATAAATTTCGACAAAGATAAAATTTAATGTGGATTCGGAAATTTGTTTATTCGGAAATTTGAGAAAATAATTCATAATTCATAATGCGTAATTCGTAATTTTGCTTTTATGGTTTTAGTAACAGGAGTAACAGGATTAGTGGGTTCGCATTTAGCATTGCAGTTGTTAGAAAACAACGTGTGTGTTCGTGCTATTTATAGAACAACAGCTTCGATGGAGAAAACAAAGTCTATTTTTAGGCTTTATAAAAAAGAATCCCTTTTCGAAAAAATAGAATGGATTCAGGCAGACATTACCGACGTTCCTTCTTTAGAAGTTGCTTTTAAAAACATAGAATATGTTTACCATTGTGCCGCTTTAATTTCATTTGACCCAAAAGACGAAAAACAAATCCGAAAAATAAACATCGAAGGCACAGCCAATGTGGTTAATTTTTGCCTTGGATATGGTATTAAAAAATTATGTCATGTGAGTTCGATTGCGGCTTTGGGCGATGTGAAAGAAAACGAAAACCAAATTTCAGAAGAAAGCGAATGGAATCCTGAACTCCACCACAGCGACTATGCTATTTCTAAGTATGGAGCCGAAATGGAAATTTGGCGTGGTCAACAAGAGGGTCTTGAAACTATTGTTTTAAATCCTGGAGTTATAATCGGCCCTTTTGTAAAGCTTCGAGATTGGAATCAAGGAAGCGGACTGCTTTTTGAAAAAGTGACTAATGGATTCCCTTTTTATTCTAAAGGAACAACTGGTTTTATTGCGGTTGATGATGTAATTCAAATAATGATTCATTTAATGAAAACCGAAATCTCGAATGAACGTTTTATTCTTGTTGGTCAGAATATCGTTTTTAAAGAGTTGCTTGATACTATAGCTGACGCATTGCAAGTAAAAAGACCTTATATTCATGCCAATCCGTTTTTGATAAACATAGCCTACAAGATAGATTGGTTAATAGCTACTGTTTTTGGAAGAAAAAGGAAATTAAATCGAAGTATTGTTATGGCTTCCTATGGTAAAAACTTGTATTCTAATAAAAAATTAAAATCCGCTCTAGGTTTTGAATGTATAGCTATTCATGGTTACATTAAGAAAATTTCAGCACTATAAATCTTTTTTAATATTCTTAATTTTGGCAATAGAGTCAGCTGCTTTTTTTTCTTTTAGCTTTTTCTTTGCTTTTTTTAAAATTTCAGTCTTTTCTTTTTCCTTTTTTATATTGATTTCCATTAAAGACTTATTTTTATCTAAACGAGCGTTAATCTCATCAAATAATTTTTTGTAGACCTTATAATCAGAAGCATAATACATATTGCTTTTCACAAACCTTGTGCTGTCAACTTGGTATTTATAATTAATGAATTGATAGGGTGTAATTTTTTTTTCCTTTAATGGACTTGAATCTTGATATTTAATTGCTTCTAAAAGGGATAAGTCATACATAATATCGACCATTACCTCTTTATCGATAAGGTTGACTGGTTTTTCTACTGCTGGTTTTTGACAGCTAAATACGAATGAAACAAGAAAAGCAAAAAATATTCCTTTATACATTAACGATTATTTATCTATTAAACAAGAGTCTTTTTCCTGCTCGAATATCTTTTACTTTGAAAGCAGAATAGACTAGTTGACCGTTTACAAAAGTATGAGTAATTCTAGATTTAAACGTGAAGCCTTCAAATGGCGACCAACCACATTTGGCCAAAATGTTTTCTTTTTTCACACTCCATGGCAATCCTGGATTTACAATAACTAAGTCTGCAAAATAACCCACTTTTACAAAACCACGGTTTTCAATTTTAAAAATTTTAGCTGGATTATGGCACATTTTTTCGACTATTTTTTCAATGCTAATTTTTCCTTGATGATAAGCTTCAAACATGGCAACAATAGCGTGTTGAACAAGAGGCCCTCCAGAAGGTGCTTTTGAATACAACTGACTTTTCTCTTCAAGAGTGTGCGGCGCATGATCTGTGGCAACAACATCTATACGACCATCATTCAAAGCTTCCCAAAGCGCTTTTCTATCATTAGCAGTTTTTACAGCAGGATTCCACTTAATCAAATTTCCTTTTGTCTCATAATCTTCATCCGAAAACCACAAATGATGAATACAAACTTCGGCAGTTATTCTTTTGTCTTCTAATGGGATTTTATTAGTAAATAAATCCAATTCTTTAGCGGTCGAAATATGAAAAACATGCAGTCTCGCTCCAGTTCGTTTTGCTAGATCAATAATTTTAACTGTTGATTTATAACATGCTTCTACACTTCTAATTTCCGGATGAAATTTAACCGGTATATCATCCCCAAACTGCAATTTATATTTTTCTAAATTCTCTTTTACAGTAGTTTCATCTTCACTATGAACAGCAATTAATAATTGTGTGCTAGAAAATATTTTTTCTAATGACTCTGTACTATCCACAAGCATATCGCCTGTTGAAGAGCCAAGAAATAATTTTAACCCTGCTACATTTTTTGGATTTGTTTTAAGAATTTCTTCTAAATTATCATTGGTTCCCCCCATCATAAAGGAATAATTGGCATAGGAAGTCTTGGCCGCTATTTGATATTTTTGTTCTAATAATTCTTGGGTAACAGCATTTGGAACCGTGTTAGGTTGCTCAATAAAAGAAGTTATTCCACCTGCAACAGCGGCTCGTGACTCTGATTCAATGTCGCCTTTGTGTGTCAGTCCTGGCTCTCTAAAATGCACTTGATCATCAATGGCGCCGGGCATTAAATAATTCCCTTCGGCATCAATAATTTTACAATTAGAAGACTTAGCGCTAATACTGTCGGAAATTTCTACAATCAAGTCGTTTTCAATCAAAACATCACCTTCAAAAATAGTCCCTTCATTTACTATTTTGGCATTCTTTATTAAAATCCTGTTCATTTTATCTTTTCTTTAATTATAAAGTATTGACTAACATTTTTAATCGAAGTGTAATAACACCAAGAACCGCCTCCTTAAATATGGCACTGCTCATTTTTGATTGACCTTTGGTCCGATCAGTAAATATTATTGGCACTTCAACTATTGTGAAATTTTTACAAAATGTTCGATATTTCATTTCGATTTGAAATGCATATCCAACAAATTTTATTTTTTCTAAATTTATTTTTTCTAAAACTTCTCTTCTATAACAAATAAATCCTGCAGTGGCATCATGTATTTGCATTCCGGTAATGAAACGCACGTAAACCGAGGCAAAATAAGACATTAACACCCTGCTCAGTGGCCAATTTACAACATTCACACCTGTTACATAACGAGATCCTATTGCTAAATCTGCCCCGCCCATATGACAAGCGTTATACAGTTTTTCTAAATCGTTTGGATTATGAGAAAAATCGGCATCCATTTCAAAAATAAAATTATAATTCAGTTGTAAAGCCCATTTAAATCCATGAACATAAGCAGTTCCTAGACCTTGTTTTCCATTTCTTTTTTCTAAAAATAATTTCTCTGGAAATTCCGCTTGTAATTGGACAACTTTATCTGCAGTATGATCGGGTGAATTGTCGTCGATAACAAGCACATGAAAAGGTTTATGCTGTGATAATACAGCCCTAATAATGCTTTCAATATTCTCAATTTCGTTATAGGTTGGAATTATAACAATACAATCAGTCATTTTTCGAGTAATTTCAACGCAAAAGTAAACTTTTTATACGATTTGATTCATAATAATAGTATAATAAAAAGCAATGAAATAAAAAATCATTAATTTCGCGTCACAATGATTGATAACATTCTTCATCCAAGGATAATTGAAAATAAAGATTGGGCAACACTTATTTTTGTGTTGTCTTTTGCTACAATTGCATTTACTAAATCCGTTTTTGAAAACCGATTTGCCGATTTTACAAAATTAATTTACTCTGATAAATACAACAATATTTATAAAGATGGTAGCCACCTTAAAAGTGGCTTTACAATAGCATTATTTCTAATTCAAATCATATCTTTTTCATTTCTAATTCAAATTTCGCTAAGTGCTTTTGGATTAGCTTCTAAAACAGACTTTGTACTATATATACAAATCATTACTTTTTTGATGTATTTTGTTCTTGCAAAATTTCTTATTGAAAAAATTATAGCAACAGCGTTTAATATTGACGAATTTATCGAGCAGTTTAACTTACAAAAAGTAATTTATCGAACTTATATCGGATTATTTTTATTGCCCATTAATGCTGTTTTGTTTTATTACGACGATTTATCAAGTAATATTCCCCTATTTATTTTGGGTTTAATATTGATTATAAACACTTTAATATACTTTGTTTCTATAAAAAATTATCAAAGTTTAATATTCAGTAAGTTTTTTTATTTTATTTTATATCTTTGCGCTCTTGAAATAGCTCCGTATTATTTCATGTACTATTGGTTTACAAAAAGAATAGTTTAGAAAATATTAGTATTATGAAAGTGAAAACAATTTTGGTGTCACAGCCTGAGCCCAAAGTGGAAAATTCTCCTTATTTTGAGCTTCAACAAAAACATAAAGTTAAAATTGATTTTCGCCCTTTTATACATGTAGAAGGTGTAAGCGCTAAAGAAATTAGACTTCAAAAAATTGATTTAAATAATTTCACAGCAATTATTTTAACAAGCAAAAATGCGGCAGATCATTTCTTCAGAGTTGCTGATGAAATGCGTTATAAAGTTCCTGAAGGGCTCAAGTATTTTTGTCAATCAGAAGCTATCGCATTTTATCTCCAGAAATATGTGGTATACCGAAAACGTAAAATTTACGTTGGTTCAAAAGATTTTGCTGACTTATCTCCTTTGATTAAGAAGTATAAAGACGAAAAATTCTTGCTTCCTGCATCCGATCAATTGAATGCTGATGCTCCAATTACCTTAAACAACCTAAAAGTAGACTGGACTCAAGCGGTATTTTATAAAACTGTCATGAGTGATTTATCTGATTTAGCCGATGTCTATTATGATGTTTTAGCTTTTTTCAGTCCTACAGGAATAAAATCCTTGTTTATGAATTTTCCGAGTTTTGAACAAAACAATACTAGAATAGCTGTTTTTGGAAGCACTACTCAAAAAGAAGCGCTAGAAAATGGTTTAAGAATTGATATTCTTGCTCCAACTCCCGAAACACCCTCAATGACCATGGCATTAGAAAAGTACATTGCCGAAGCTAATAAAGCAAAATAACCCTAAAGCATAGATTATCACGAAAATCCATTCCTAAACGAATGGATTTTTTTATGTTATTGTACTAAAAAATAGTTGGTGATTTTAGATTGATCATATTACAAAAACATAACTTCCCCAATACAACATGGCGAAACTAATGACCAATCCCGAAATTACTACTAATATAAGTCCTGGTAAAAGCATCTCTTTCATTTTTATTTGACCAGTAGCCAAGAGAATAGCATTTGGCGGAGTGAAAATGGGCAACATAAATGCCACGGAAGCGCTATGAATTGGGTTAAAAACCATCAACTTTTTATTGGTGGTTTTTTTATCACAAAAAAATCCTAAATAATTTCACGAAATCGTTATAGTTGATTAATTTTGCTTAAAAAACATTAAGAATAAACACACAAATTATTTGTTTTAAATATACATGAACAAAAACACAATCATTATTAATAGTTAAAACAATATGAAAAATATTAAAATTATTCAGGAGTTACATGATTTAGGAATTACTGGCTATCACGATGTTTCGTATAATCCTTCCTATGAAGATATGTACCAAGCCGAAGTTTCGCATTTTAGAAAAGGATATGAAAAAGGAGCTGTCACAGATACTGGTTGTGTGGCTGTAAAAACAGGTGTTTTTACAGGACGTTCTCCAAAAGATCGCTATATTGTTAAAGACGACGTGACCAAAGACACTATTTATTGGGATAAAAAAGTAAATTTTTCTACTACTGTTGAAATATGGAATGATCTAAAATCTTTAGTATTAGAACAGCTTTCTACTTCTAAAAAAATATATGTGGTAGACGCTTTTTGCGGCACAAACATAAACACAAGATTAAAAGTTCGTTTTGTAATGGAGGTTGCTTGGCAAGCTCATTTTGTGACCAATATGTTTATCAGACCTTCAACCTATGAATTAGAAAGTTTTGGAAAACCTGATTTCATAGTCATGAATGGTTCAAAAGCCACAAATCCCAACTGGGAAGAACAAGGTTTAAATTCTGAAAATTTTGTATTATTTAACCTCACTGAAAAAATACAAATCATAGGAGGAACATGGTATGGTGGTGAAATGAAAAAAGGAATGTTTGCCATGATGAATTATTATTTACCACTTCGAGGAATTGCTTCTATGCACTGTTCAGCTAATGTTGGCGAAGATGGAGTTGTAGCTATATTTTTTGGTCTATCAGGTACTGGAAAAACAACACTATCAGCAGATCCAAAAAGATATTTAATTGGTGATGACGAACATGGCTGGGATGAAAAAGGGGTTTTCAACTTTGAAGGGGGCTGTTATGCAAAAGTAATTGACCTAAGCGAAGACAAAGAACCAGAAATTTGGAAAGCTATAAAAAGAGATGCTTTGTTAGAAAATGTCATTGTAAACGAATATGGCGAAATTGATTATACCGACCACTCTATAACCGAAAACTCTAGAGTGTCCTACCCAATATATCATATCAATAAAATTATTTTACCCTCAAAATCAGGACATGCCAGCAAAATAATTTATCTTTCAGCTGATGCATTTGGGGTTTTACCACCAGTTTCCATTTTAAATGAAAATCAAGCGCAATACCATTTTCTTTGCGGATATACATCAAAATTAGCAGGGACTGAAAGAGGAATTACAGAACCAGAACCATCCTTTTCTCCTGCGTTTGGGGAGGCATTCTTAACGTTACACCCAACCATGTATTCTAAAACTTTAATTGGAAAAATGAAAGAACATGGTGCAAAAGCATATTTGGTAAATACGGGCTGGAACGGAACTGGGAAGCGAATTTCTTTAAAAAACACTAGAGCCATTATCGATGCCATTATTAGCGGCGAAATAGATAAAAAAGAAACCAAAATAATTCCTTATCTCAATCTAACGACACCTAAATCTTTGTCCAACGTAAGCAGTGAAATTCTTGACCCAAGAGATACTTATAAAAACAAAGAAGAATGGGTTAGAAAAGCTAAAGATTTAGCTTCTCGCTATATCAAAAACTTTGAACAGTACACCAATACCGAGGAAGGAAAACGCCTAGTTAGTGCAGGTCCATCTTTAGAACTAAATACCGTTGAAGCTTAATGTTTAAAATACAATAAAATATATAGTAATTTAAATGTTGCAATCTAAGGTAGATTTTTTACTTTTAAAAATTAAAATTAATCACAACAATCCTTGTGTTTGCTTTGGATTTTATCTTATTTCAAAACTTTAGATTTAATTTAGTCTATCGAAAAAAACAAAATTATTAAAGTATTACAAAATCATGAGTAACGAAAAATTAAGAATTGAGGCTTTAAATTACCACGAATATCCACAACCCGGAAAAATTAAAATTGTTCCGACTAAACCTTATGCCACCCAAAGAGATTTAGGACTTGCCTATTCTCCTGGTGTTGCCGAACCTTGTTTGGCAATTGCAGCTAATAAAGATGATGTGTACAAATACACTTCTAAGGGGAATTTAGTTGCGGTTATTACCAATGGCACTGCTGTTTTAGGATTGGGAGATATAGGTCCTGAGGCTTCAAAACCCGTAATGGAAGGGAAATCATTATTGTTTAAGATTTTTGCAGATATTGATAGTATTGATATTGAATTGGACACTAAAGACGTTGACAAGTTTATTGAAACTGTCAAGATTATGGCGCCTACTTTTGGCGGAATCAATCTCGAAGATATCAAAGCTCCCGAAGCCTTTGAAATTGAGAGACGATTAAAAGAAGAATTGGATATTCCGGTAATGCATGATGATCAGCACGGAACAGCAATCATATCGGCGGCAGCCTTATTAAATGCTTTAGAAATTACCAAGAAAAAAATCGAAGAAGTACGCATCGTTATTAGTGGTGCAGGTGCGGCAGCAATATCTTGTACTAAATTGTACAAAGCTTTTGGCGCATCTGCCAAAAACATTGTGATGATTGATAGTAAAGGTGTTATTAGAAGTGACAGAGATAATTTATCTTCAGAAAAATTAGAATTTGCTACCGATAGAAAGATAGATACTTTAGATGAAGCTATGGTCGATGCCGATGTTTTTATTGGTTTATCCGTAGCCGATTTGGTGAGTCCTGAAATGTTACTTTCTATGGCAAAAGACCCTATTGTTTTTGCTATGGCAAATCCTGACCCAGAGATTGATTATAATTTAGCCATTCGTACCCGAAAAGATATAATTATGGCAACGGGAAGATCTGATTTTCCGAATCAGGTGAACAATGTTTTAGGTTTTCCGTTTATTTTTAGAGGCGCTCTCGATGTAAGAGCCACTAAAATTAATGAAGAAATGAAAATGGCGGCTGTCAAAGCATTGGCCGATTTGACGAGAGAATCTGTTCCTGAACAAGTAAATATTGCTTATGGGGAGACTCGACTTGCTTTTGGTAAGGATTATATTATTCCAAAACCATTTGACCCGAGATTAATCTCGTCAATACCTATAGCTGTTGCTAAAGCAGCAGTAGCAAGTGGTGTTGCAAAAATGCCTATCAAAGATTGGGATAAGTATAAAGAAGAGTTATTACTTCGTTCTGGAAATGACAATAAAATAGTTAGAATGTTGCATAACAGGGCGAAACTAAATCCTAAAAAAATTGTTTTTGCCGAAGCAGATCATTTAGATGTTCTGAAAGCTGCACAAATAGTTTTTGATGAAGGTATCGCAATTCCTGTTTTATTAGGTCACAAAGAGACAATATTAGAATTAAAAAAAGAAATTGAATTCGATGCAGACGTTTTAATAATAGACCCAAAATCAAAAGAAACTAAAGCCAAAAGAGACCAATATGCTACAAAATATTGGGAAAACCGAAAACGAAGTGGTGTCACTTATTATGGTGCTCAATCTAAAATGAGAGAACGCAATTACTATGGCGCTATGATGGTAACCGAAGGTGATGTAGATGGAATGATATCAGGTTACACAAGAGCCTACCCTACTGTAGCCAAACCCATTTTTGAATTGATTGGTAAGGCTCATAATGTAAAAAAAGTAGCCACTGTAAACATTATGACTACTGATAGAGGACCTCTTTTTTTAGCAGATACCGCTATAAATATTAACCCCACATCAGAAGAATTAGCCGATATTGCGCAAATGACAGCCAATGTTGCCACAACATTAGGATTTGAACCTATTATGGCTATGCTTTCGTATTCTAATTTTGGTTCTTCTGCACATGCTAATGCTGCCAAAGTTAGAGATGCTGTGGCACTATTACACGCTAATAATCCTAGTCTAGTAGTCGATGGTGAATTACAATCTGATTTTGCATTAAACACTGAACTGTTACAAAGTAAATTCCCTTTTTCTAAACTGGCAGGGAAAAAGGTAAATACTTTAATTTTTCCAAATCTAGAATCCGGAAATATTACCTATAAACTTTTGAAAGAACTCCACAAATCCGAATCGATTGGGCCAATAATGATGGGACTTAGCAAAGCGGTGCATATTGTTCAGTTAGGAGCAAGTGTAAACGAAATCGTGAATATGACTGCTATAACTGTAATCGATGTTCAGGAAAGAGAGAAAAGGAAAAAAAATAAATCAAAAGCAAAGATTTAATTTTAGTTTTTTAAAACAAAAAAAACCGCTTTAATCTTGTGAATTAAAGCGGATTTTATATTTATACTATAAGTGTATTATTCTCTTCTTCCCATATAAATGGAAATATAATATAACAATGTAGCGATTGATCCTAAAGCAGCTACTACATAGGTTCTAGCAGCCCATTTCAAAGCGTCTTTTGCTCCTTCTTGTTCTTGTTGCGTCAACATTCGCTTATTTTCTAACCAAGCTAGAGCGCGATTACTTGCATCATATTCAACAGGCAACGTTACAATACTAAACAAAGTAGTGGCTGCAAAAATTACAATTCCTATTAATAACAATTGTGGAAAAGAATTAAGCATTAATATTCCACCCAATAAAATCCATTGCATATAACTGGAGGCAACATTTACAATAGGCACCAATTGAGAACGCATCGTTAACCAATTGTAAGCAGTGGCATGTTGTACCGCGTGACCACATTCGTGAGCTGCAACAGCAGCAGCAGCAGCGTTTCGCTGATTGAAAACCGCTTCGCTCAGATTAACTGTTTTGTCTGCTGGATTGTAATGATCTGTTAATTGTCCTGCTACCGAAATCACTCTTACATCCCGAATTCCGTGATCAGCAAGCATTTTTTCGGCAATTTCTTGTCCAGACATTCCGTTTTGCAAATGCAATTTCGAATATTTTTCAAACTTACTTTTTAACCTTGAGCTCACTAACCAACTTGCTAGCATGATACCGCCCATTAAAATCATTGATGGTAAACTAAATCCTAACATATTATTTATTTTTAAATTAATTTTTACAACAAAACTTCATCAAATTTTACGCCAATTTTTTAGGTGTCAATTTGGCATTTTACCCTACTAAATTAATAATTTTTCCTGGAACTATAATCACTTTGTTGGGTGTTTTTCCATCCAACTGTTTTATTGTTCTTTCGTCTTTCATGATGATTTGCTCAATTTGTTCCTTGGATAAATCCAAAGGCAATTTGATAGTAAAACGCATTTTTCCGTTGAAAGAAACTGGATATTCTTTTTCAGATTCTACCAAATATTTTTCTTCAAAAACTGGAAATGGCTCTTGTGAAATTCCTTTGTAATCTTTTAATGCTTCAATTTTTAAATCTTTCAATTTTAACCACAATTCCTCAGCAATGTGGGGTGCATATGGCGAAATCAAAATGGCTAATGGTTCCAAAATCGCACGAGAATGGCAATTTTGAGCGGTCAATTCATTCACGCAAATCATAAACTGCGACACCGAGGTATTGAAAGAGAAACCTTCAATATCTTCCGCCACTTTTTTGATGGTTTTGTGTAATGTTTTTAAAGCCTCCCCCAACCCCTCCGAAGGAGGGGAGTCAGAAACATAAAACGAATCATTTGGTCCAGAATGGTACAAACGCCATAATTTTTTAAGGAACCCAAAAACTCCCGAAATTCCTGCCGTGTTCCAAGGCTTAGCTTGTTCCAATGGACCTAAAAACATTTCGTACAAACGCAAGGTATCGGCTCCATATTCGTTGCAAATATCATCTGGCGTAACCACATTGTATTTGGATTTCGACATTTTTTCGATTTCGCGACCTACAATGTATTTTCCGTTATCTTCGGTGATGAAGATCGCATCTTTGTAATCTTCTCTCCAAGATTTGAATTTTTCAATATCCAACTCATCAGAAGAATTTACCATTGAAACATCAACGTGGGTAGCAGTTGGTATTGCTCTAAAAAACTGTGTTTTATCAACGTTTAATTTTTCAAAATCTTCAATTGCTGAACTAAATACTTCATTAATATCTAATTCACCCTTTTGCAATTTATCGACTTTGCTTTTTGTTATAAAAAAATTGGTAAAGTAATCAAACTTTTCACTGACTACTCTTAATCTATAAACAAACGCACTCATTCCCAAAATCATTCCCTGATTAATAAGTTTTTTGAAGGGTTCTTCTGTGGGTGCAAAACCTTTGTCTTTCAAGAATTTGTTCCAAAAACGGGAATACAATAAGTGACCGGTGGCGTGTTCGCTTCCGCCAATGTATAAATCCACGCTTTCCCAATATTTCAAGGCGTCTTTGCTGGCAAATTCTCCGTCATTGTGTGCATCCATATACCGCATCCAATACCAGGAACTTCCCGCCCAACCTGGCATTGTGTTCAATTCAAGTGGAAATATCGTTTTGTTGTCAATTAACTGAACACTTACAACTGAACACTGAACACTATCCCAAGCCCAAACCGTTGCATTCCCTAAAGGTGGTAATCCGTCTTCGGTTGGTAAATATTTCTCTACTTCCGGCAATACGATTGGCAAATGTTTTGCATCGATCATTTGTGGTAAGCCATTGACGTAATATACTGGAAACGGTTCGCCCCAATATCTTTGGCGAGAGAAAACGGCATCACGCAAACGGTAATTGATTTTGCCATTTCCTTGACCTATTTTCTCGAGTTCCGAAATGACTTTCTTGGTCGCTTCTTTGTATCCTAATCCATTCAAGAAATCAGAATTTTTCAACACAAATCCCTCTTTTGCTGTGAAAGGTTCATTTTCCATTAAATTTTCAGGCTCCACGGTTCCCCCTTTGGGGGTTAGGGGGCTAAAAATATTCTTGATTTCCGGCATTCCTCCCGACGTTTCGGGATTGCCTTTAAAGAAATTGGCGAAAGCATAATCTCTTTCGTCGCCACAAGGAACCGCCATAACGGCGCCAGTTCCGTAACCCGCTAGAACATAATCGCCAATCCAAACCGGAATGGCTTCCTTGGTAAACGGATGCTCGGCATAAGCTCCTGTAAAAACTCCCGAAATGGTTTTTACATCGGCCATTCTTTCGCGTTCAGAACGTTTTGAGGATGCAAAAATATATTCGTTTATTTTCTCTAAATTCTCCGAAGTGGTTATTTCCTGAACCAAAGGATGCTCTGGTGCCAAGGTCATAAAGGTAACTCCGAAAATGGTGTCGGGACGCGTTGTAAATACATCAATATAATTTTGCTCACTTTTGACTTTTGACTTTTGACTTTTGACTTGAAAGGATACCATCGCTCCAACACTCTTTCCAATCCAATTCCGCTGACTTTCTTTAATGCTTTCGCTCCAATCAATAGTGTCTAAACCTTGCAATAAACGTTCTGCATAGGCTGAAATTCGCATGCTCCATTGGGTCATTTTCTTGC
>NZ_JBJXDQ010000144.1:0-5564 GCF_046155325.1 Flavobacterium sp. | reverse complement strand
GCAAACGATTACGAATAGAACAAGACGACACGCGTCTGGGTTTTGAAGTCGATTATGACCGAATTATATTTTCAGCCGCATTCCGAAGTTTACAGGACAAAACGCAGGTTATTCCGCTTTCGAAAACCGATTTTGTACACACTCGTTTGACGCATAGTTTAGAAGTTTCGGTTGTGGGTCGGTCAATTGGCAGACTGGTTGGTAAAAAAATCATCGAAAAATACCCCCATTTAAAGGAAATTCACGGTTTTCAGGCAAATGATTTTGGGGCAATTGTTGCCGCAGCTTCCTTGGCGCATGATATAGGAAATCCCCCTTTTGGACATTCCGGAGAAAAAGCAATTGGCGAATATTTTTCTATCGGAAAAGGACAACAATACAAAGATAAACTAACCCCTAAACAATGGCAGGATTTAATTGATTTTGAAGGCAATGCCAACGGATTTTCGGTACTTACTGCTAGCCGTCCCGGAATCGAAGGAGGCTTGCGAATTTCCTATGCTACACTCGGTGCATATATGAAATACCCTAAAGAAAGTTTGCCTAAAAAACCAACCCAAAATATTGCTGATAAAAAATACGGTTTCTTTCAATCGGACACAGCGTTCTTTCAAGAAGTGGCGTTAGAGCTGGGGTTGATTTCTAATAAAACTGGAAAAGATATTGGTTTCGAAAGACATCCTTTGGCTTATTTAGTCGAAGCAGCAGATGATATTTGTTATACCATTATCGACTTTGAAGACGGAATCAATTTAGGATTAGTTTCCGAAGATTTTGCATTAGAGTATTTTATAAAATTGGTGAAAGATAGTATTGATTCTGCCAAATACAACTCCTTAACCACCAAAGAAGACCGAATTAGTTATCTAAGAGCCTTAGCCATTGGTAGTTTAATAAATGATGCTGTAAAAGTTTTTATCGAAAACGAAGAGGCAATTTTAGGAGGTAAATATCCCTATGCTTTAACGGATAAAAGCAAATATAAAGTTCAGATGGACGACATTATCAAGTTGAGCGTAAAAAATATTTATCAAAGCCGTGAAGTGGTCGAAAAAGAGATTGTTGGTTACCAAATAATTCAAACCTTGTTAGATAAATTTATTACCGCATTCAATAATAAATATGAAGGTAATTCCTCAAATTATGACAAATTAATACTAAAAATGCTACCCGAAAAATTCTTAGAAGAAAAAGAGGATTTGTACCAAAGGCTATTGCATATTTGTCATTTTGTTTCTCTTTTAACCGATGGAAATGCCTTAGAATTATTTGATACTATCAATGGTAAAAAAACAAATTAAGTATCAGTAAGAAGAAAAAATAGTTACTAAACTTTCGATATCTATTTTACAGTAGCGTTGTAGTTCTTCGGCAGTTCCATGATCTATAAACTCATCAGGAATTCCAAGATTTATTATTTTTGATATATAAGTATTTTGTGCTGAAAACTCAACAATGGCAGTTCCAAAACCGCCTTTGATGACCCCATCTTCGATTGTAATTATGCTTTCAAATGAATTAAAAATAGCATGCAATAGTTTTTCGTCCAAAGGTTTTACAAAAGCAAAATCATAATGAGCAATGGCATCAGGATGTTGCACTTTGGCAATAGCCAAAGAAACATTATTTCCTATCGTTCCATTGGATAAAACGGCAACTTTCGTCCCTTTTTTAAGGCAATTCGCTTCACCAATTTCAATTTTTTTATATGTCCCAAACCCTCGGGATTTCCAGTCTGCAATTTGCCCACGACCACGAGGATAGCGAATAGCGATAGGATGATTCAAACCCAATTGAGCAGTATAAAGAATATTTCTAAGCGCTATTTCATTCAAAGGTGAATACACAATCATATTTGGAATACAACGTAAATAAGCCAAGTCGAAAACACCGTGATGGGTTGCGCCATCTTCTCCTACTAATCCCGCTCTGTCTAAACAAAAAATCACAGGTAAATTTTGTAAAGCCACGTCGTGAATCACTTGATCGTAGGCACGTTGCAAAAATGTAGAATAGATATTACAGAAAACGACCATTCCTTGTGTTGCCATTCCTGCTGCTAAAGTCACAGCATGTTGCTCTGCAATACCCACATCAAAAGCGCGTTTTGGAAAGGCGTCCATCATAAATTTTAGCGAACTTCCTGATGGCATGGCAGGGGTAATTCCAATAATTTTTTCATTTATTGTTGCCAAATCCAAAAGCGTTAATCCAAAAACATCCTGATATTTTGACGGAAGATTTTCTTCTGATTTTGAATGGATTTTGCCCGTTATGGCATCAAATTTTCCAGGCGCATGATATTGCACTTGGTTATCTTCGGCTTGTTGTAAGCCCTTCCCTTTGGTGGTAATAATATGAAGAAACTTTGGTCCTTTTATATTTTTTAAACGTTTTAATTCTTGGAGTACTGTAACAATATCATTGCCGTCAATAGGTCCTGAATAATCAAAGTTCAAGGACTTAATCATATTGTTCTGCTTCGGATTTTTTCCTTCTTTCACAGCGGTAAGATAGTTTTTCAGTGCGCCAACACTGGGGTCAATCCCAATGGCGTTGTCGTTGAGAATTACCAATAAATTTGCATCGGTAACTCCGGCGTGATTCAATCCTTCGAACGCCATTCCCGATGCGATGGAAGCGTCGCCAATAACTGCAATGTGCTGTTTCTCGAAATTGCCTTTTAAATTAGAAGCAATCGCCATTCCTAAAGCTGCCGAAATAGAAGTGGAAGAATGCCCAACGCCAAAAGCGTCATAAATACTTTCGCTTCTTTTTGGAAAACCAGAAATGCCATTTAATTGTCGGTTGGTATGAAAATTTTCTCGTCTTCCGGTTAATATTTTGTGTCCATAAGCTTGGTGACCCACATCCCAAATTAATAAATCTTCGGGTGTGTTGAACACATAATGTAAAGCGATGGTAAGTTCTACTACGCCAAGGCTTGCTCCCAAATGACCTTCTTTTGTGGCAACAATATCAATAATAAAATCGCGCAATTCTTGGGCTAATTGAGGAAGTTGGGCTTCATCGAGTTGCCGTAAATCGGTTGGATTATTGATTTGTTGAAGTAAATTTTCAGTCATAAAACAAATGTACGAATTGAATTCTTATTTTTGCTGTATGGAAAACCCTTTCACCGACGAATATTTCATGAAGAAAGCCTTGCAAGAAGCAGAAATAGCTTTTGAAAAGGATGAAATTCCTGTTGGTGCCATCATTGTCATTGACAATAAAGTTATTGCCCGAGGCCATAATCTCACCGAAATGCTTGTTGATGTTACCGCACATGCTGAAATGCAGGCGATAACGGCTGCCGCCAATTTCCTTGGCGGTAAATATTTAATAGGCTGTACCCTTTATGTTACGCTTGAACCTTGCCAAATGTGTGCTGGCGCTTTATACTGGAGCCAGATTTCAAAAATTGTTTTTGGAGCCACTGACGAACATCGTGGTTTTACTAAAATGGGAACGCAATTACATCCAAAAACTACAGTTATACGAGGGGTTTTAGCAAATGAAGCTTCGGAATTGATGAAGCGGTTTTTTGCTAAGAAGAGGAAATAAACTACATCTTAAGAACATAGAAAATAAAATTAAATCATCTGAGTAACATTTTGTTTAGAATTTCAGATGAATTAAATTACAGATTTATATTTCTTATTTACCTTTACACAAAAAAATTGGAGCCTACCATTGACATATTTTCAATATCTAGCCAAAAGGAATTTGAAAAAATAGCCCTGAAGGTATTTCGATTTCAGTATGAAAACAACCTGGTTTACCGAGAATTTTGCGATTTTTTGAAAACTGATACTGCCAAAGTTAAATCAATAGCTCAAATTCCGTTTTTACCCATACAATTTTTTAAAAGTCACAAAGTTGTTACAAATAATCCTGATACTTCGGGAATTATTCAAACTATCTTTACCAGTAGTGGCACAACAGGAATAATGACCAGCCAACATTTCGTTACTGATGTTTCATTATATGAAGAAAGTTATCAAAAAGGGTTCTGTCAATTATATGGTAATATCGAAGATTATGTGCTACTGGCTTTACTCCCATCTTATTTAGATCGTGAAGGTTCGTCTTTGATTTATATGGTAGACGATTTAATAAAAAAAACTAATAATCCAGAAAGTGGTTTTTATCTTCATAATCACGAAGAACTAATCGAAAAGCTAATTCGATTGGACGCTGAAGGTCAAAATGTGATTTTAATTGGAGTCACTTATGCCTTATTGGATTTAATTGAAGTTCAAAAATTTCAATTACAAAATACCCTTATTATGGAAACGGGCGGTATGAAAGGGCGTCGAAAAGAAATGATTCGAGAAGAATTGCACAATCAACTTTGTCAGGGTTTTGGGGTTTCTGTAATACATTCAGAATACGGCATGACCGAATTACTATCACAAGCCTATTCGTTAGGAAATGGAGTTTTTGAATGCCCTGCGTGGATGCAAATCCTCATTCGTGATACCGAAGATGCCTTAACGTATGTTCCTGATGGAAAATCAGGAGGAATCAACGTGATTGATCTTGCCAATATTAATTCCTGCTCCTTTATTGCTACCCAAGATTTAGGCAAAAAAAATCCCAACGACTCTTTCGAGGTATTGGGACGGTTTGATAATTCTGATATTCGGGGTTGTAATTTGATGGTTATCTAACCCGAATTACAAAATAATTTTTCTTCCCGCTTTGTAACAATACAAATTGGTCGTTAATCAAATCTTTAACGGAAAACACGAATTCTTCAGTTACTTTTTCTTTATTAACTGAAATAGAATTAGCAGTCAAAGCCCTTCTTGCTTCTCCATTTGATTTTAAAAACCCTGTTTTTTCATTCAATACGGTAACAATATCTAATCCGTTTTCGATATCAACTCTTAAAAGCTCTGATTGTGGAACTCCTTCAAAAATTTCTAAAAAAGTAGCTTCGTCTAATTGTTTCAAATCATCGGCAGTAGCGTTTCCAAAAAGAATAGTGGAGGCTTTTATCGCTTTTACTAATTCTTCTTTTGAGTGAACAAAAGTGGTCAACTCTTCGGCTAGTTTTCTTTGTAAAACTCTTAAATGTGGCGCAAGTTTATGTTCTTCGATTAATGCCTCAATACTGTTCTTATCCAAGAAAGTAAAAATCTTAATGTATTTTTCTGCATCTACGTCAGTGGTGTTCAGCCAAAATTGGTAGAATTTATACACCGAAGTTTTATCCGCTGTCAACCAAACATTTCCTCCCTCCGACTTTCCGAATTTAGACCCATCGGCTTTAGTGATTAAAGGACAAGTCATTGCATAAGCTTTGGCTCCGTCATGGTTCATTCTTCGCACTAACTCGGTTCCCGTGGTGATATTTCCCCATTGATCCGAACCGCCCATTTGTAAAAGGCAATGGTAGTGCTTGTGCAAATGATAAAAATCGTATCCTTGGATTAACTGGTAAGTAAACTCCGTGAAAGACATTCCCTCGCCTTCTCCCGTTAAACGCTTTTTGACAGAATCTTTGGCCATCATATAGTTGACGGTAATTCGTTTTCCAACATCTCGTGCAAAAT
>NZ_JBJXDQ010000143.1:0-3331 GCF_046155325.1 Flavobacterium sp. | reverse complement strand
GGTAAAGATGTGCCGTACTGAGTAATCGTAACAGGTAATTTATAACGTTCTTGGTAGTATGTGGCAATGCCTTTTGTATCTAAAGTAGCTACTACATTTATTTTCTTTTCTACTTCTTTAATTACCTCAACAATCTTTATTTTTTCACGTTGTTTTAGCTTGTTTAAAACAATCAAACTATCATTTAAAGTATTTATACGATTAGCGTATTTTTCAATCTTTAAATCACTTATTTTTAATTGTTGTTCAAAAGCTAATTGACTACTTTCTACCTTTTCACAAGATTTAAAAAGCAAAAAAGATAAAACTATAATTACTAAATAAGTCCAATAATCCCCTAATAATGATTTTAATACTTCCATTTTATTGTGTTGTTAAGATTATAAATGTTACGATTGTGATTGCCAATAATGCTGATACGATTAATTCTCTCATTCGTGAAAAAATAATTTAGATTCTGCTTTTCTTCTTGCAATCAATCCGTTAAGTTTTACACCACCGCTAGTAATGTATTTAGTTTCAAACCATTTTTTTATTTGGTCTGATGGTGCTTTTTGATTTACTAATTTAAACAAAGTATCTGAACCTCCAGTGTTATAAGCGTGGGAAACTAAAGCATCAAATTGATTTTGTTTTATTAAAATCTTAATTTTTCGCATTACGATATTTTCAAATACTTCCAAAGTTTTAGCTAATAAAACTTCCGCTTCTTTTTCTGTAAGGGTAACTTTTGGCATTACGTTACCTTTTAGGAAGTTTCCATTTTTATCTCTCATTGCACTTCCGTACCCTTGTGTCCAAATTCCAGCAGGACATTTTTTAGGTTGTAAACCGATAGTTTTTAAATCCCCATCGTGCAACCCTTCAAAATGTTTGATTAAATCAATTCCGATTTGTGATGTTTTCATTATTTATCTTTTTCAGTTTGTTCTTTTAAAATAGGTTTTGTATAATGCCCTATGACTCCACTACCAACAATTAAAAATCCTAAAAGTGCAAAATAAACCCTATGCACTTTTTGAACGCCTTTTAATCTTTCAATCTCTATTTTAGCATCTGCAAATTCAGAAATCAATCCTTTGTTATTATTTAAAGAATGGGGTATTAAAGATTTTTCAATATTTTGTAAAGTACTGCTTATAGAACTCATAAGTACAGCGTTATCTTCTCTGTCTTTTTTGTCTTTTGCAGTGTGTCGCATTACTGTTTCCATATTCATTTTTAATTCTATAAAATCTTTTTTAGGAAAATGTGCTTCGATTTCTTTTTTAACAAGTGCTGTTACTTCGTTTTTAAGTTTTATTTCCATTATGACTCTGGCTCTTTATTATTTTTTATATATGATACTAAATTCAATCCTAATCCCAAAGTTACAAATAAAAATACAGTTTTAAACACTTCGATAGAATTTGCATTTGCATTTTCAAAAAAACAAATTCGATAACCGATCATTAAAGCGTAAGGAAAAGAAATAGCAATAGATATTCTTCTCATTGAATACGAATACTCTTTTCTAGTTTTATCCCACTCCATTAATATATCTTGTACTATTTTCATAATGTGATATCTATACTTTTAAAACAATGGTTTTTATCTATTTTATCTAATACCCAAACTAAAACTTTTCCTGATTTTGTAAGCGTTCCATCTCTTTCATTTTTACCTAATGCACTCGAAATTGTTTCTTCAATATTACCAAACTTATACCCTTTATCGGTTTTTAAAACTTTATTCCAAAGTGTCCTAAACTCCCTATTTGCAAATTTATCTAAATTTAGTGCTGAACTTAAAAAATAACCTTTTTTATTCTCTACAAAAAAGTAATTCAATAAACTCAAAGGTAAAAATAAAACATAAGCAACAAAAAATAATATTATTTGTATCATAATTTCTTACTTGCTAATCTAAACAAAGTATCTACTTGCACCGAAGTCAATCCTAATGTACTAGCCATTGAAATCAAGCTCGGGTCATTTCGCTCAAAGAAAACAGCATCAGTCCATAGCGTTAAAAAGGTCTCTTTTACCGTTTGATTTTGTATTTGATTAATAGCTAAAAGCACAGAACTAGGCATAATACCAAAATCAATCAATGCTAATTTTAACTGTAATTTTGTAACCGATTTTATTGTAAAATCAGGATTTAAAAACTGATGAAGTTCTGGAATCTCATCCTCCGAAATCTCAAATAAATCGGGGTTATTTACGATTGAAGGATGTTGCTCGAATGGCTCTTCTGCTATTACAACTCCGTAATATTCTTGACCTACTGTGTTAATTTGTCTTATATGTCTCATTTTATATATAGTATTGAATATGTATCCATCCATTATTGTAAGAACTGGAGGTTCTACCTACTACAAATTCGTATGTATTTGGCGTACCTATTGTTTTTATTCTAATCCCAGAAAGCCCCATTGCAGTGGTAAATAAAGGAAAAGTTTTTGTATTATTAAGATTTCCAGCTCCATAAATAATAACATCTCCAGCTCCTGCATATATATTTGCATGTTGTGGTATTTGTGGTATGTCTGCCATATTAGCAAATGGTATTGCTATACCGCTACAAGTTCCAGCTGTCTGAAATTGTAAATTTATTCTAACAGTCACTAAATTACCTTTTTGAGACCATCTAAAAAAATGCGTATTTGTCCCCGTTGGTAACGCTCCTCCAGTCGCTATCATTCCAGTTCCTGATAAAGATTGTTCTGCTACATCTTTATAAACCTGTTCAGTCGGAACAGCACTTGCATTTGTGTTATTCGCTAACATTTTAAACGCTCCAATTGCAGAACTTCCACCTGTCGAAGCAATAGTCAATTGTCTTGATGCACCTGTTCCAGATGGTGTAATTGTTATATTTGCCCCTGCTAATAACTCCGCTTCTGTTTGCGCTCTTGAAACTGAATTTAAGTCTGAAATAGTACTCGCTGTTTGTGTTCCTGTATGGTTTGCTCTTGCTTTTAAATTAGCATCTGTATCATTTGCGGTTGCACCCGTAGCAATACCATCTAATTTAGTTTCGTTTGCTGTTGTGAAACTTGCTGTTGTATTACTTAGTACGTCTGCAATGGGTTGCTTGTTATCATCAAGATATTCTGCATAAACAAATACGTTTGCAATACCATTAAAAACAGCATTTTGAGAAGATGCTATATTTGTAAGCCCTTCTGCTCCAACTTCCCAAGCATCATCTGAAATCTTTGCGTTTACTTGAGCTAATGTTTGATAACCGCTAGGGTTAGTGGCGTTGTAAGGTGTAAAGCCTAAAGCATCTTGTTTGCCATCCCAAGTAGTTTTCATACTAGGAGAAACTAATCCCGCATTTGTAA
>NZ_JBJXDQ010000142.1:0-6772 GCF_046155325.1 Flavobacterium sp. | reverse complement strand
TTTTTTACACTTGTTAACACTCCTAATAACCCATCTAGAAATGGATTGTTACTTTGATTTTTAACGACTGTGTTTACCACTTTTTCACCTGGTTTTGGAGCGGTAGCTTTTGGTTTTGGTGTCGATTTTTTCTTTTTGATCAAGCCTAAATAGCTATAAAAAGTATCCATGTCTAAGGTAGCCGTCAAATTCTGAGCCGTTGAATTTTGAATTGTATTTCCTAAGTTATAATTTGTTCCTTCAATAACTATTTCTGACAATGCATTTGAAGCTCGTTGCCAACTATAATCTGTTGTTAATGAGTAATTAGCTTTTATAAAGCTCAATAATGGTATTTTATCAAAAGGGAGGTCATAATTAACTACTAATTGCTGAACATGACGGTTAGGGTCTCCACTATCCCAATAACTATCCCAAATTGTAAAACTATCAATTGGTTCATTATTTTCATTTAAATAATTTTTTACAACATTATTAGAAGAAGCTGTATAATTTAATTTTAATGACTTAGTCAAATTATAATTAAATCCATATTGATAATTGAATAAAAAATTTCTTCGGTATAAAGCATCTAGCGGAATACCATCGACTTCAACTTGTCTAAACTGTTGACGGTTGTACTGTCTATTGATATTACTATTAAAAGAAACACTTGATGGCAAATAATTAAAGTTAAAATCACTTAAGAGTTTCCAATAATCACTTTTTTGTAAAAATCCAACTTGCTTTAAAGGTTCAACTGGTTTAGGCTTGAAGTTAAATGCATAATCTACTGCCGTGTTTGATTGTTGATCTACATAATCTTCAATTTCATAATCATGACGTTGCACAACATTATAAGATTGCGAAAAAGTAAAGTTCTCAGGATCATAAACATGTGCTGTCTTATCAGCTGCTTTTTGTTTTCTTACTCCAATAAAGTTTATACTTTTTCTTTTAGTATAATTTACTGCTCTATTTTCTATATTATCTCTTTCGTCTTTATTTGAAGTATTGTCTAACAATTCTTTAAGTTTGATATCCTGATTAAATGGATCATATTGTGGTGTTATTGTCTCTTCACCAATGGCATAATTAAAGGGTAAATTAATTCCCCATTTCACTGGCAATAATTTACCTAAATTAATATTGGTAACAATATTATATTGTTGACTATCCTCACGACTTCTTTCGTTTGGCCCTTGTTCTAAGGCACCAAAACCAATAGTAGATTTTTTACCTGTAGCTGATATGGTAGCAAAATCGGCCATATTTGCATCTATGTTTAATAGGGCTGCCATTCCTCCTTTATTATCCATATCGGCAATTCGTAGCTCATTAAACCAAACTTCTCCTTTAAGATCATCTCTGACAGTATTATTTTTTAATCCCACCATCAAAGTTCGAACCAAACCAAAATTTGGATTCCCTTTGATACCCAATCTCAATTTATTGATTTTCCCCGACAATGAAGAATCAAGTTGGCCTTCATCCTGATAATAAATACCGTCCGCTGGTAATGTATTCAAATCAATACCTTTGGAAATAACTTTTAATTTAGTTAGTAATGCTAAAGATAAATCGATCTCGTTTGCTTCTGGCCAAACCGCTTCTGAAGTCAAAGGAGAACAACTTGAATTTTGTGTTACTTTAAGAGGAATTTCTACTTGATAAAAATTGTCGGTAAAATCATTACCAAAACGAATAAATCCAATCATCTCATTGTCTATTAATGCAAATTCATTTGGTAAAGATTCGGCATGCAAAAACATTTTCAATTTATTATATTGACGCATATCAATACTTACATTTTTGAAAACGGCGCGTGAATCTGAAGGTTCTAATCCGTCGCCAGAAATTCTTAAAGAAAGTGATTGCTCGTTTTGGTTGATTACTGTATTATTATTTAACAATTGTTCGCGTTGCACGCCTGGAGGAACTACATAGTTAATAGGACATCTTTGTTCATTTTCCTGAATATTTACTGCTAATACATCAAGATCCGTTCCGTCATCATCAACATTGGTGTCATTTACATCAAGAGTATTGGTGTATCGTCTCCATTCGCCTCTCACTAAATCTAAAGAACCAAATCTCATAGTAACCTGATCACTAAAACCTGTCATAAACATTCTCATAAAACGAATCGATCGAAAATCAGAAATATTTCCAATAGTGTTTTCTGGTTGAGATACTGGGATTTTAAATTGAATCCATCGAACAGGTGTGTCGGTGCCGTCAGGTAAGGTCCTGTTAGTTTCTCTAACATCAGTAATATAATTTGCTCCAACTTGCATTCCAGGTTTCATATCAATACTGTACTCATAATACGCATTAATCGTATTCATAGTATTATCACGATTGATATCTTCGGCATCAGGAAGAGAGGTAGATCCTCTGTTGGCATCATTAATATCTACTGCTGAGTTTCCGTCTAATCCATTGTAATTTCTATACCGTTCTAGTATACTGCCCGGTGTATTTAAATAATAAGTATAATCATCGGCGGCAGGATCGGGTTCGTTACTAAAATTGTTGTAAACTGAAGCTTCGCCGTCATTTGTTAAACCATCTAAACCAACATCTTGGTTTTTACGATTGTCTGCATTAGCATCAAAGGCATAAATCAATGATTGTGAAGCAGGAACATCTCCCCAAATGGGTTGTGGAGTGACTAATATCTGGTCAGGTCCCAATCCGTTTTCATATTGTTTTCTTCCATCTTTTAGGACATCTTCAGATATCTCCCCTAAATTGAAATAAATTTTTCCTGTATTTACAGGTGTACTTTCCCCTTTTCCTACATAAGGATCCATTACCCAAAACTGAATATACTCAACATTACCTTGCTCGAAATTGGTTGAGCTAATAGATCGGGTGATCCCTCCAAAATTATCTTTTGGATTGGTTCCAAAACTTGCATTGTTATTGTACGGACCCCTTTCCTTTGGAAAATAAGTTAAGTCTAAAGTATTAATTACCTGAGTTTGTCCTTGAGCAATATCTGTTAAAGGATACAACTCTTCGTTAAAAATTCTTCTGGTTGAATTTAAAGACAAATATTCATTTGTTACACCTGCTGGTTTTTGTGTGTAAAATACTGGATCTATAGTATACCAAGCTAATTTAGCTCTCTTTGAACCATAGTCTAAGGTATTGGAATCTTCATTAAAATTATAAACACTTTGCTGGTCTTTAAAAGGTGTTGATGACAAACTCCAAGCAAAAACGGAACGCATATCTATTGTAGATTGTGACCCTTCAAAATCATCAACATAAATTGTCTCTTCTCCATCAAAATCGGCTGCTTTTGGAGAATCTGGTTTTAAGAAAGCAACTTCTCCACGAACAGAAAGATTAGAAGGAACATCACTATCTATATTCGGAAGTTTATTTGCCAGTCTGGTTAAAAAGGGAAGTTCCGTAGAAAAATTGGTGTTTAAACCAAAAATAGTATTATTTACAGATTCTTGACCAAAACTAGATTTCTGAGTTAATGGTCTTTCGGTCATTTTTAAATACGTTCCTCCAAAAACGAACTTTTCCGAAATTTTAGTCTCAAAATTAAAACCTACAAACCTTCTGGTTTGTTGTCCAAAAACCGAGTTGTTTTCTAAAGAAACATTGATTGGTGTGTTTGAGGCTTGAAGCGAAGCGTCTAATATATAAACCCTTCCTAATTGATAATTAACACTATAATCGACTCCCTCAACCAACGTTCTTCCGCCAGCAGTAACCACAACCGAACCTTGGGGCACATTAAAACCTCCTATTGGAATACCGTCGCCCCCAGTAGATTTGTATTTTCCTCTTAATAAAAATTTGTTTTTATCACTATCTTGCAATGCACCTGACTGAGTATTGCGATACATGCTTTGAAACACATATTTCTTTTGGTTTTCATTATAAGAACTAATATCGCTATACAATTCTCCACCATTCGATAGTTTATCAAATAATAACTCTCCAAATGGTTCTTTTGTTGTGAATATTATTCTTCCGTTTTGAGCATCTATAGTTAATCCTTGCATAAAATCAAAAAAACCATCTCCTCCCTCTTGTGGATCGTTATTGAAATTCAATTTATCTAAATTAAAAACTTTAAGCAGTGGCGTTTGGGCAACTTTATTTTCTGACAAAGGATTCGCTGGAAATGAAGTTCCAACAACTGGATCTATATAATTTAAGGGAGATGGATCCGTATAAAGAATATTAAATCTAAAATCTTCTTGTTTGATTTGATAGCCGCCAGGAATTTGATAAATGTTTTTCATCATCAAATTCCAAACTGGAGTAACTACCTCCTTTTTGACTAGATCTATAGTTATTTCACGATTAACACTTGTCAAATTGCTTTTCAACATTTTTAAAACCAAACTTTGAGAAATAATAGCCTGATTTGTATTGGTTCCTGTAACAACGGTCGCGTCAACACCATCATTACCAAATTCACCTACTTGATATACTTTGTCTCCAATTGTATATTGATAGGCGACGGCTAGAACCTCGTCATTGGTTAATCGTTGTTGTAAGGAAATATAACCTAATTGAGGATTAAAGGTATATTCATTAGCCGTTAGCTTTCTAGCATTTTCTAGTTTTGAATAATCTTGCCCCTCACTAACGGTTACACCATTAAATCCCGCACTGGCAGTTGCTATTTCTCTAATTTCTGGCTTTAACAATCCGTCTGGCTTTCCAATTAAAGCTGGATCATAATCATTATTGGAGTTATCCGTTGGGGAATCAATTAGATTATTGAAAATTCCAGTCGATGGGTATAAAGCCACAACTTCATAATCATTTAAGCCTGTTAATTGGCCCTCCCCTAAATCTTGAATAGCAATAATATTTCTTAAATTATTACTAGTTGTGTTAATCCTATTTTGCCTGTTTGTAGCCCAAACTTCTAAACGAGTAATTTGAACCCTGCTATTAATAAACGGATAATTTTTTAAAGCTGAATCGTATTTGTTCCTAAAATATTGCGAAAGGAAAAAGTTTCTATCATTATCATAATCAAGAGCAAATACCTCAAAATCTTGAATTGTTCCTCCGCCTTGAGCTACTACACTTTTGGTCTGAGATTTTTGTTCAGAATAAACACCTGTAATTGTAGTTTTACCAAACTGAGCTTCTGCTTTAACTCCAAATAAACTTTGCGCCCCTCTAATTAATGAACTATTTAGCGGTAAACTAACATTTCCAAATTCAATTTTTTTAAGAATGTCGTCTTCAGTAGGTGCATATTCTAATTTTATTAAATTTTGAAAAGCAAAAGTAGATTGAGTATCATAATTCATATTTACGTTTAAAAGGTTACCCACTTTACCCAACAAACTCATACTGATCCTTTGCTTAAAATCAAACGTGAAAGTAGATCTGTTTCTTGGAGAAAAAGAAGGATTATCTTGTTTGGTATATATTGCACCGAAATCCATTTCAACGGAACCCGTTGGCTTAATATCAATGGTATTGCTGCCAAAAATAGTTTCAAAAAGTCCTGATTTCACATAATATCTTGGCAATAAATCTTTTTTAGCCTCTTCACTACCCTCTTTCTTGCCATCAATCGCGTCTAATTTACTTTTAAAATAATTTCGCATAGATTCTTTTCTAACTAATGCCTCGTATTCTTTGGGAGTTAGAATAGTAGGATAATTGATTGGAAAACCATCCATAGATTTAGTATAGACATACCTATCAGTTGCAGAATCGTATGTATATTCCGAAAGTATGCTTTTAGGGTCTTTTATTTGAATTTTCCCAGTCGAAAAACCAGTTTTAGTAGTGTCTTGTGATACCTCTTCAACTTGGGCATTTGCTACTAATCCAAAGAATAAGATTGACAAAAATTGATAAGTTTTGTATATAAATAAGTTGCTTTTTGAGTAATTTTTTTTCAATTTTTATAATATTTTTAAAGCTTTCTTAATAATTGACTCTAGCGAACTATCTGGATCGTCTTTAATTATCTTTTCAACTATTTTTTCAGATGTTTTTCGAACAAAACCTAAAACCTCCAAAGCAGATAACGCCTCATCTCGTTTAGTATTGTTTTGCGTTAGGGAAACTTCGTCTAAATCATACAATTTTAACATTTTTTCTTTTAGATCTAATATGACTCTTTGAGCTGTTTTGGCACCAATTCCTTTTATAGATTGAATTGTAACCACATCAGCAGAAGCAATAGCAGTTGTAATTTGCTTTGGATCTAGTGAGGAGAGCATAGTTCTTGCAATACTTGCCCCAATTCCTGAAACAGATAATAATAATTTAAAAATTTCTCTTTCAGATTTTTCTACAAATCCAAACAAAGTATGTGCATCTTCTTTGATTTGTAGGTGTGTATACAATTTTATTAGATCATTAGAAGGGATTAAAGAATAAGTGTGTAAAGATATATTTACATGATAACCAACACCATTACATTCAATAATTACATGTGTGGGAGATTTTTCAACTAATTTTCCTTGTAAGTGTGATATCATTAACTAAATTTAAGCCCCCAAATATAAGAAATCTTAAATAGAATTTAACAAAATTTTAATTAAGTTATCTTCATTACGGTATCATTATTTAACGTGATAATATATGAGCCTTAAATAAAAAAAGTATTTAAAATAGTTTGAGAGTTTGACTTGTCAATAGGAATAAGCCATTAATATTTTTGATATTAGTACAAAAAAATAGCTGCTATTTTTGCAGCTATTAATTTATTTTAAGTGAGATTCTTACTGAGAAATATAAGAGTCTAAATGTTTAATAGTTTCTTTTTGTATTTCGATTATTG
>NZ_JBJXDQ010000141.1:0-10717 GCF_046155325.1 Flavobacterium sp. | reverse complement strand
AAATGACAGCAAACAAAAAGAAAAATAAATTAAAATTCAATACTATTCCCGTCAAACCGGGGGATTTTATTTATCTAAATTACATGGATTTTGGGGATAAATTTGTTCTTTGTCGGGCGGAAGCTGGCGAGGGATATTTTCATGAAAATAAATCATTTAAAGATGGCGATCAATTATTAGTCCGGGGAATTATCAATAATCCGCCAGATTTTGATTATAGTAATTTTGAAATTGGATTAAATAGTCAAGTGGGGGCAAAAAATCATTTATTTGATTTTACAGAGCATAAAGATTCCCACCCAGACAGAAAAGTTTGGATAACTAAATGGAATCCACATAATTAATTTTATAATAAAACATGACTTCCCAAAAAATTCTTACTTTAGTTGAAAAATTCTTCCCCGGCTCAATAATTTTGCCGCCGGACAATTTTTATATTATTAATAATAAAGAAAGTGAAAGAATAACTCCTAGTCAAGCTGGAAAGATTCTTGCTTTGTCGAAAAAAAATAAGAAAAATTATATTGATAAAGATCAATTGAGTTTGATTTAGTAATTAAAAAAAATTAAAGACAAAAAATTCCATTTGACACTGTAAAAAGGTGTGGTATAGTAGAGTTGAATATGAAAACTCTAACAATATCTCCTCGTTTTTTCGCCATTGAAAAGAAAAATTATACTGACTGGAAATTTGCTTTTTGGCGCGAATTATTTCAGAATAGCTTAGATGCCGGTGCCGGAAAAATTGAATGTTTAATTACTGAATCCGGCGAAAATCATTCAATTATTCAATTTAATGATGATGGAAAGGGAATGTCTCAAAAGGTTTTGGAGGATGTTTTTCTCACGATGGGAGAAACAAGTAAATTGGATGGCGAGACAAAAGGCGGGTACGGCAAGGCTAGAAATTTAACCTGTTTTTCGGCGGATTATTATAAAATAATTTCGCAGGATTATATTTGCGAGGGAATTGGGGCAAATTATGAAATTAAAAAGGGAAAACAATTTGTCCGTGGCGTTAAATTTGAGGCAAAAATTGAAGCTACCAAAGACGAGTTAATTGAACGATTTAAACAAATTGTATATTTGAGTCGAATTAATTCAATAGTTATCTTAAATGGGGAAAATTTAAATGATTCCTATAGAATGGGAACATTTTGCCGGGAAATGGATTGTGGATTTGTTTATGCTAATAAATCCAATGAGAAAATTAAAAATAAATTGATTGTTCGGGTGGATGGATTAGTTACTTTTGTCCATTATACAGCCGCAAAAGCTGGCGTTACTGTAGAAATTCATTTAAAAAATTCCCGCGATATTCTTAGTGCCACGCGAGACAATCTAAATTATAAATATAAAACTCAACTGGATGAATTTTTGGGAGAACTAGCTGCCGACACTACCAGCGCATTAAAAGATCGTTCCCGCCGATTTATTAAATATATTAATAAAAGCAAAGCGTTTGTTTCTCGAATTAAAGAAATTTTGTCCAGCGGCAAAGAAGTTTCTATAAATCAAATAATTCCAGCGAATTTAATTCCAGCCGCGCAAACTGCCATTGTCAAACAAATAATCAATTCTAGCCCGGATTCTAGCTATTCTGGCGGGGACGTAGGTTTGGGCAGCAGAGTTTTACCTTTGTCCCAAGAATATTTAACTAAATCTACTTGTCCAATCTTGGATAGCATGGTTATTTATTCCGATACTAATAACGAAAATATTAAAAAAGTTATTAAATTTTATGATCCCACGGAAAATAACGGGACAATCGGGGCAGACCGACATAAATTTATTAAACAGTGGAAAAGTATTTGTGAAATTATTGGTGAGGAACTAAGTAATTTAACAAAAACAGAATATTTGTGGGCGGTTGGATGGGTGTTTGACGACGACGCAATCGCCATGCACATGAAAAATGAAGGTGTTAGTTATGTAATGATTAACCCCGTAAATAATGAAGGAAAACTTAAATATTCTCTAAATAATAAGAAAGATTTGACTAGACTGACCGTAAGTGCCTGCCACGAATTTGTTCATGTCGCAGGATTTAATTTACATAATCAAGATTTTGTTATTTATTATGATGCTTTGCTCGAACGTGTGATGCCGAGAATCAAAGACGTTTTTCAAGCCTGCGCCGATGCAAAAAATAGTTAATTAACATTAACATAAAATAATATGAACGAATACGATCACCCCTATTTCGACTGGATTGTCAATTTTGTAATTAGCTACAATTAAATAAAAACAAAAACATGAATATCAAATTTAAAGATTTTCTAACAATTACTGAATCCGCCCGGATTACCACTGGACGTTTAAATAAAATCCACGAACCTAAAATAGATATTAATTCTTATACTCGCGGATTGATTGAAAGTGCTTATATTTTTGGTCAAATAGATGTTAATACTAAAAATCAAGCATACAAACATTTTAACATTAAAGTTTTGAGTTTGTATAAATCCGCCACTGAGGAACAGAAAAATTCAGATCAAGAAATTGATTTTGAATTGGGCGAAAGAAAATTAAATGATTTTTTGGATCAACAAGAAGAAATCCGGGCGACTCAAAAAAATTCTTGTTGACAGTCAAAATTTTTGTGTTATATTCTAATTGCAGTCTAACTCAACTCCAAATTAAATAAATAAAATGAAAATTCAGCTACTAAATACTGTTATTCAAGCGGGAACAAATATTAAATTTCATAAGGGCCGGGTTTATTCCGCCGATGTAGCAACTAATCAAAAAGGTGCGATGCGATTGGTTAAAAATCAAACCGATCTTTTAGTTAAAAAAGTTTTTGTAAAGCGTGGGGAAGATTCCATGCTTCTCGATCAGAATGATTTTACAATTGTTTCTTTCCCTGAACTTAAAGAATTATTGTTTAATTATAAACAGTCAAAGATTCATATTCCGCGCGGGCCAAAGTTGGTCGTTCCAAAGGGACGAATCCTCCGCGATAATTTCCGCCCGATTACTGAAAAAGAAAAAAATAAACAATTTAAGTGCGATATGGGATTGGCGGATCGTGAGCGTTGCAATCGTGAAACGAATTTCATTAAAGTAATTGGTCTGCGACTAAAAATCGCCCGGTGTATGCGGTGTGCGACCTTTGTTAGTAAGTAATTTAAATAAAAATTAACAATTAAATTCAAAATAAAACTATTATGACCGAACAAAAACTAAAATATTTACTTTTCCTCGACAATCTTTTCGAGAATAAAGCAAGCTCGCAATATATTTCCGGCATCCTAGACTCTGGACTAAATACTTCAATTATTAATCAAATTGAATATAATGAATTGGAAAATCGGCGGCTGAATGAACTAAATGATGATTAGTTTTTAAAAAATCATATAAGAATGGGAGAAATAATTATATTGACCGTAATAATTCTAATCTTTTTAAGATAAAAAAATATGAAAAATAAAAAAACAAATTATGATAATGTAAAAAAAGCATTGGTTGCCGCGCGCGGACGTATTTTTGAAATTTTTTTCATTAAAAGGTCAACCGGCGAGGAAAGAAAAATTGTGGGACGCTTGGGGGTTAAGAAATATTTAAAGGGCGGTGAGCTTAAATACAATCCTAAATCTTTGAATTTAATTACAGTTTATGAATTGAAGTCCGGCGAAAATCCGGGCGGATACAAAGCAATTCCTGTGGAAAATATTTTAAATATTAACATTAACGGAGAAAAATATGAATTTGGACAAAAATAAAACAATAAATGAATATTCCCCGTCGGAACAGTTGGAAATATTAAGAATAATCGGCAATCAAATTTATATCGCCCGGCATATAAGTTTAAATGAGCAAACTATTTTAGATCATTTGAAAAATATTGATATTTTGTTTAAAGAACAAAAAGAAACGTGGAGTTAAAAAGGTAAAAAAACTTTTGAAAAGTCAATAAAAGTTCTTGACAGATTGGATTTAGGTGATACAATAAACGATATGACTGCTGAACTTCTCGAAACAATAACAAATAATTTCATAAACGGAAACGGAAGTGAATGTCTCCGTTTAATAACTAAATATTCTAATAATAAAAGGGAAGCGATGGAAAATGTTTTAAATGTTTACGAATATTTGCGCGGAAATTGTGGCCAAAATATGGCAACAAGATTTAGTGTATTTATTAGAACTTAAATTTAATAAATAAAGAAACAAAGGACTATTAGCTTAAAATTAAAGCGTCGGATTTTTAACCCGTTGAAGATGGAGAGTTACCATCATGGTCCACCATTTAACAAATAAATAAAAATCATTTAAAATAATGAAGTAAAAAGATTTAGCCGCCTTAGCCCAATGGCAGAGGCAGGGGACTTAAAATCCCTATAGTGTCGGTTCGAGTCCGACAGGCGGCATTTTTATTTTTCTTCCACCATATTTTTTAGGTGTAATTCCAAAATCTTTACATGTTTTTTTTCGATATAAATTATTATCTTTAATTTCAAGAAAATCTTCCCACCAATTAAAAGGGCGGCCAGTATCATTAATTTGAAAAGAAATATTTTTACCTCCTAATTTAAACGGGACATATAAAATTCTATCCTTATCTGGAATATAAATAGCGTAAAAATCAAAATCACCATCTAAGTATTTAGAAATTTTTTTACTTCGGTAATTATATTTGGTATTTTTTACTCTAACTCTTTTCGTGCTGGCAAATTTAATTTGAAATCTTATAAATTTATGATTTTCGAGATTAAATCCAACTAAATCAAAAGGTAATTGTTCTACTTCTGATACTAAAGGAATAATTCTCTTTTCAATTAAATCATTTTTTACTTTAATAACGGCTTGCGCCCCTTTAATTGTTTCGTCAGATATAATCATAGTTAATAGTTCTTGGTGTTCTATTATCTATTTACACTAAAATTAAATTAACAATCAATAAATCTTTCAAATAACAAACAATATGAACTCCACCGCTCCCGTCACTCCCAAAAACATTCAAGTTGGTAAATTTTATTTAAATAGTCAAATCCCCGGAATTATTTATGTAGGAGTTGGAAAAAGTTATCGTAAACAAAAAACTTTGGTTTGTATCCGAGGCAATGAAAATATTAAACCTTTTTTTATTGTTCATTCTGCAAAGGATGCTGCCCTGAGAATTTGGGATTATTTTTATCTCGCCCCAGATCAAATTTTGGTAAAAAATGATATTTTTAGAAACAACTCCTAGCATCTGGGTAAGTAAATATTTTAAATAAATAATAAAAATCAAATTTATGACTAAACAAGACATTATCGTTGGACAAAAATATACAAATAATAATTTTCCGGGAGCTATTTATTTGGGAATTGGCGAGCCGCCAGAACTTTATAGAGATAAGGAATATCCAACTTATACAAATAAAAATTTAGTTGTTATTAAAGACCCAAAAGATTGTGAGGAAAATTTAGTTGGTCACATTGTTGTTTATAAACAAGATAACCAAAAATTTTGGGATCAATTTGAAGTTTTGGATGATTAATTTTAAATAATTAAAATATAATAAAATGAACCAACCATTAGTATATTTAACTAGGGGCGTAAGTGGGTCTGGTAAAAATTTCTTTGCTGAGTCAATCAAGCAATTATATCCAAATACAATTGTTTGTTCAGCCGATGATTATTTTACAAATAAAGAAGGAGTTTATAATTTCAACCCGGCGAATCTCGACGAGGCTCATAACGTCTGCCGCAATAAATTTGAACAAGCCTTAATTGAAAATCAAAAAGTTATTATTGTTAATAATACAAATGTAAACGAAAAACAATTTGCATTTTATATTGATAAGGCCGAAATTTATAAATATAAAGTTATTAGTTTAGTATTAGAGCGGCGGCATGAGGGCTGGAATACTCATAATGTCCCGCCGGAAACTTTGGAGCGACAAAAAAATTCAATAATTGAAAGTTTGAAATTGATTTAATAATAATAAAAAAAAATGCTTTTTAATTTTTTTCATTAAACTAATTATTTTGATTCAATGGATTGTTATCAATGAAATTTTTGACTGATTTTTTTTAAATATAAAATATTTTGAAATCTAAATTGCCGCGTCGAGTAGAAAGAAAATAAAGTTTCACTTGACAATGCAATTTTTTGTGTTATATTGATATTGCAGTCTCAGTCAACCAGCAAAAAATAACCAACCAGTCAAATAACTAATTAACTATAAATAACTCTAATGAAAACCTTTAACAAAAACAATTCAATTAAAGCTCCGATTCGTTCACTAGGCTCTAATTTTAATATGGTAGAACAATCAATGCTAATTGAACGCGATGTAAAAACTAAACCTTGGAATCTTCAACGCCGCGTTACTCACGATATTAAAATCCGCCGGGAAATTGAAAATTATAAAAATGAAATTGCCCTTGCCACGGGACGCGGAGTGATTGAAGGAATTAAAAATAGTTTTGTAGTATTTAAACTTGTTAATAAGAAATACGTTCCGATTGGAATCGGCGCAAAAAATCGCAGATTTAGTAAGTGGGAATCTGCTAAACAATTTGTCCGCGAAATTGGCCGGACTCATGCCAAGTGCGGAGCAATTGTTTCTGACGTTACTAAAAACTAAATAATTAATAACCCAAAATAAAAAGAAAAGTCTCCCTGTTCAATCCGGGGAGACTTTTTTAATTCAAGAACTTTATAATTCTACAAAAAAACATGACTAAACAATCAAGAAAAATCCTAGTCGCTGCTGCAATAATAATTTATCTAATTCTAGGTTTAATTTATTTTACTTCTAAATAGTGTTAAAAACATGAAATATCTAATGTTAGCATCCACGGCAAGCTGGGGAGTCTTTGTTTATATTAATTTTACGAATATCGTAATTTTAATTCAATTTATTCTCAATATTAACCAATAAAATCAATGAGACAGCCATCAAAAACAAATAAAAAGAAAGATTCAGTTAATTGTAAATTATGTGACAAGTCATATCTCAGGAATGAAAACGGGCGGATTAAACCTTGTTTGTGTTATTTGGGAGAAATCAGAAAGTAATTATTTAAAATAAAAGATAATGATCACACTTTCATTTCTTAAAAAGAAAAATATCGGACTAAAAAATATTGTTGAAGTCCAAGCCTATAACGCAATATATTTGATTTTAGTGGACGAAATTAAAAAAGATTGTTTTTACGGTAATTATATCGTTTTATTTCAATTTGTAAATGGAGAAAAAAGGAAAATGAATGGTAATATTCAGCCGCGTGGGATGTTTCTATTCAAGAATATTGAATCACTTAAAAAAGTTAAAACAAAAAGCCTAATTTAGTATGGAAAGAAAATTTCAAATTGAAACATTTAGTGGAATCAAAAATTTTGGGTGTGACTCTTTAAAATCCGCGATTGAAACGGCAAAAATAATTAAAAGAACTAAATCTTTCAAAAATACAAAAATAATTATTTCTAGTTATCTTGCAATGCCGTCGGGATATTGTAAAAAGTGGAATCAAAAATATAAAGTAGAAAAAACATTTTAATTCTAAAACAAAAGACTGGATTAAAATTCTGAAAACTTTTTCTTGACACTTTCAAAATCGGTGATAAGTTTAAATTGTAGTAAAGTAAATTGGCTAAAGTAAATTGTCCTTAGAAAACGATGAAATAGTCACAGTTAAACAAACAAATAACTAGAAAAAATCAATAATATGTCAAAGTCTGCCATCACCCGCGCCCGTTACTTCGCCGCCCGTAAAAATCGCCGGGATGAACAAAATAATTACAATCAACAAAATAATCTTCGCCCTGTTAGCTTGGCGACGATGAAGAAAATCACGCCGCCCGCTCCTAAGCCGAAATTTGTTAAGGTTGTTGAAAATAAACAAATTGAAATCGCTCCGGCAATTGTCGAAAAGCGTGAGGTTCAAGTCGAAAAGCAAGTTCTCCGCGCCGCAACTAAACAACTAAAAAAGATTGCAACTATTGCAACTGCCAAAGCCGCTATCTTTAAATATCCAAAGAAAGTTAAAATTACTTTAAATAAAGTCGTGGCGAAGAAAAAGGCCGCACCCGCGAAGAAAGCCAAGCCTATCGCTAAGAAAATTGTTAAGGCTGCGCCAAAGAAAACAAATAAAAAGGTCGTAGCGGTGGTAAAGAAGAAGATTGCGCCTGTCAAAAAGGCCGCGCCCAAGAAAATGGTTAAGGCTACCAAGAAGGTAACTAAAAATAAAAAGAAGTAATAGTAATTAAAACTTAAACAAAAAATTGGTGGTTAGCCGCCTCTAGCGTCGGGAGTGACGCTAGGGGCGGTTTTTTTCTCAACTCACTCCTTTTATCTAAATAAATAGAAACAAATAAATAATATGAAGTCCATTACTAAATCCAAGTCCGTTACAACTAACAACAAAAACAAAACCGTGAAAAATAAAACAACTAAATCCGTGAAATCCGCACTAAAGAAAGCCGATCTAAAGAAAGCCGGGCCAAAGAAAGCCGATCTAAAGAAAGTCGGGCCACCAAAAAAAGCTAAGGTTGCCATGCCGCCGAAAACTAAAATTAAAATTACTAGCGCAATTATCGCGGTGGACGAGGAATTTAATCAATTTCTTACCGATCAAACAAAAAATCAAACAAAACAAGTAGTTTCTGTCGCCGCGCCGCGCCGTAAGGAAAAGTTTGTTGATCCGGGTATTTTGTTTAAATTGGAGGCTTCGCGTGGAATTCTTCGCAAGCCAAACGGCGACGATGATTATTCTTTGCCAACAGTCAAACAATTTAATAAGGCGGTTGCAGAAAATCGTCTGAATGGTTCGCCAATTGCGGAAAAAGAATAGTTTTTAAGTCAGTTAAATAACTCAAAATGAAGGGTTGGAGTTAAAAGTCCCGGAAAAACTTATTTAGTTAAATTCAAATAAAACTTTAAAAATCAAATAAATAATATGAAAATCAACTTCTCAAATTACTATAATTCACTAATTCTGCCAATTCTTGCAATTATTTTTTGGCTAACTCCACATAATATTTATTCCGCCGACGACCCAGTTGGTCCGCCCGCGCCCGCCGCGCCGATAGTTCAAAATGATTGGAATAATATTTGTAAACAAAATACAACTGAATTTTTGGATTGGGCAAAACTTACAGCAAGTAAAACAACTAATTTTGTTTCAGAACAAACTCCGCTTTATATTCAGGAATATCTCGCGTGGATTTTTTGGGAGAATTTGTTGTGGGTAGTAATTATTTTTAGTACGGCAATTGTTTTTCCAATTCTGGCGGTTAAGTTTTATAAACAAATTAAAGGGTGGGATGAAACTAAACATAATTGTAATCGGCATTGTTGCGATGTTAATGAAGCGGGAAAATGTTCGTTAAAGGGAACTGATACTAGATTTGGTTTTAACAATGTATTTTTTCTAATTTTTACTATTTGTAGTGTAGTTAGCTTAATTACTGTTTTTACCGCTGGAACTCCCAGTCTTTCCACAGTTTTTAAAGTTAAAGTCGCCCCGCGAGTAATTATTGTGGAAAAAATTAAGCAATTGGCAAAGTAATTTACTAAATATAATCTAAAACAAGACAATAAAATGAGTACCTGAAAAAAGTTGTAAAAAGTTCTTGACAGTTAGAATTTGTGTGTTAAAGTAGAAATGCCGCAAGGCAAAACGAAAAAGTGTCTTAATCCGACACGGCAGAAATAAATAATTAGGATTTGAAACGAATTAAAGTTTTAGACGAGTAGGTGAGTTAATTAGCCTGATCAACTAATAAATTATACCTCAGAGTTGAAACAAATAGTCTCCGAAGTTAAATATTTAAGAAACTGCCAATAAAATCAATTGTCGAATTAAAAAGTAAAACAATTGAAAGTTGAACTGAGAATTAAAGTTCCAAGACAAAGGTGAAATCCTATTACTTGTAAAAATAAAGATAGCATAGCGGGTAGTCCCGCAAGAGTTTAAATAAAAAAGCTGACTTTTTTCCCCTGACCGTGACGACGGTCAGGGTTTTTTATTGCCTTTTTTTATATTTAGTTATTTTTTAGACCTAGAAAACTAAATATTTTTAAAACACTAAAATAAAAGAATGAAAATTAGAACTTGACACTTGGATTTTGTGGATTAGAATTAGGCCATGACTACTCCACTAACTACCGCCGACATCATCAAAGGATTAACTATTAAATCCGCCACCGGAAATAATTTCGCCGCCAGCCTGCTTGCCGGTTATAATAAATATAAATCTTTTACGCCTAAACAATTAACTTGGGCGGAAAAATTAGCCCGCGAAGCTTTGTCACCGGAAACTGTAAAGCCAGCGGGAGAATCTGTCGGCGCGGATTTTGTTAAAATAATTAACCGTTTTAACATTGCTAAAAATAACGGATTAAAGCGCCCGGCCTTAACTTTTCAATTTAATAGTTCTCCGCTTAAAATTTCCCTCGCTCCCGAAACTGGGGCAAACAAAGGATTTTTGTATGTTAAGTCCGGCGTGGATTATTTAGGGAAAATTTCTCCCTCCGGTTTATTTAGTAAAAGTGGAATTTGCGGATCAAATATAATTGAATTTTTGAAACAAATAGGGAATGATCCAGTGAATTTTTCGGCACAGCACGGACGGGAAACTGGTCAATGCTGTTTTTGCGCCAGAGAATTAACAACTAAAGAAAGTCTTTTTGTGGGATACGGACCTTGCTGTGCTTCAAAATGGCAATTACCGTGGGGAAAAACTAACTAACTTCATAAAAGAAAAAATTTGACATTGCA
>NZ_JBJXDQ010000140.1:0-4241 GCF_046155325.1 Flavobacterium sp. | reverse complement strand
TTGTAGGAATGGATTGACTATATTTGAAATTTATAAAAAATAAATCTCAACTACAGTTGAGCATATACAACCAAAAAGAATGACTTTGCTCAGTTTTTGAATATAAAACTGAGCCTATAAACAAGTTAGCACTAATTGCCAAAAAAACCGCTAAAAATGGACAAATTACCGAATTTTGAAATAAAAGCTAACGGAGAAATCTCAAACGAATTTCTCAAGATAAACATTTCAACTTTTCAAGATGCTTGTCAATTTATCTCAAGATTGCCTTATGGAAGAAATCTTGATAAAAATGATTTGAAAACGATTTTTTCTGAAAATTGTGGAACATGTAGTACAAAGCACGCAACATTGAAAAAGCTTGCGGAAGAGAATGAATTTGAAGGCTTGAAGTTAATGCTTGGGATTTTTAAAATGAATGCGCAAAATACACCAGCGATAACTGAAACTTTGAGAGAAAACAATCTTGATTTCATCCCCGAAGCTCATAATTATTTGAAGTTCAAAAATGAAATCCTAGATTACACAAAACGTAATTCAAGTGCGTCAGATTTTGAAGATAGTTTGTTGCTGGAAATAGAAATTCTAACTAATCAGATTACAAATTACAAAGTGGAATTTCATAAAAAGTTTTTGAAAAAGTGGCTAAAAGAAAATCCAGAAATAGAATTTGATATTCAAAAAATTTGGAAAGTTAGAGAAAAGTGTATTGAAGACTTAAGCAACTAGTGCTAACAGCCGTTTCAAGAAATGGCGAAAAATGTGCAAAATTCACATTTTTCTTTCGCAATAAATATTATCTTAGTGGAAAATATGTCGTTACGAAGTTCGCCACTTCATGAAGCGGCGGAACGTTATGCGGCAGCTTAAAGACAGACCAACACAATTAAAGATGAATAACAAATTTGTAAATTATTTTTCCAAAATATCGCCTCTTACAGAAGTGGAGTCAAATGCTATTGCAGATAATATGTGTATTAAGACTTTTCAGAAAGGCGCCTTTTTGTTGAAAGAAGGTCAATTATCAGTTGATACTTACTTTATTATGGAGGGCTGTGTGAGAGAATATATCGTGTTAGATGGCGAAGAAAAAACGACTAATTTTTTCACAGAAGAACAATGGATAATTTCGCTGAATAATTTTAGTTATCAAACACCTTCAGAGACCAATTTGATTTGTGTTGAAGACACAACAGTTAGCGTTGGAAATGAAGAGCAAGCGCAGAAGATGTTTAAAATATTTCCGAGATTTGAAACAATCGCCAGAGCTATTGTGGAAACTGATTTTACTGAACAAAAAAAACAATTGACTTCCTATCTTACCGACTCACCAGAGCACAGATATCTTAAACTATTAAAATCAAGGCCAGATATTTTTCAAAGAGTTCCACAATACCAAATAGCAAGTTACATTGGTGTAAAGCCTGAATCATTGAGCAGAATAAGAAAAAGAATTTCACTAACTGGTGATGTTATGTAATGTGTTATTCTTATAAATACCACCTCCTGCTTTCACATAATTCAAATGAAAGCAGCAAGTAATATTAAGTCTTACATAACTTCTTTCTGACTTGACATATCAAATCCTTTGATAATAAACCAAAAGCTTAGGAATATCTCAAATAAACCGCCAGGGATATCTAAAATCACATCAATGCTAATTCCAAAAATTGCAAAAAAAGCTCCTGAAATAAAAATTACATACCCGATTATTCCCCAAATTGATAACCATCGTGGAACTATTTTTGAAACAAATAGTAAGTAAGAAAATATCAGTCCGCCAAGTCCCCAAATAACCATAGCAATTTGGTATGAAAAGAAATTTGCTTTTTTGCAAAGAGTAAATAATAATTCTAAATTCTTAGTATCGCCAGCCCCAACTTTTACAAACTCTTCACTTAATGGGATTGATAATAATAAGAAAATGGCGCCAACAATTAGCAAAACAGTAGATGCTATAGCAGCACTTAAATATCCATAAGCTAAGGGTTGATTGTAGGGTTTAAATATGGGAGTCATAATTACTCCTAATACAATATTTACCGGTGCAAATACAGCCATCATAATTGCAGCTTGAAAAATTACCTGATTTTTCAAGTTAAAAATGACAGCAAGGCTGCCAGGAGAATTGATAAATGAGTTTAAAAGTCCGAACCCTAGACCATATGAAATATAGCCAATTAGGAAAGCTATACCGAAAGTTCTTGCTGCAATTTTGTTAGAATTCATAATTTTATGTGTTTATGTATTTTTGATTTGACACTGCAAAGTTGGTTCAAAATTTATCTATTCTCATTGACTTGAGTTAAGAAATGAAATACTTATATTTGGATAATAAAAAAGCCGACCGCATAACAGCACCTACAAGAAATTGGCGGCTCAGTAGTTAGTTGAAGCTTTGTGCTTCGCATCAAGTTCATTGCTGGCAGACAGTTTTCGTCTCCGAAATCGCCAACTTCTTGTAGCTGCGAAACGTTATAGCCAATGGTAAAAAGACCCCGAAAAACACTAACTTTGCAGACAATTTGAAACAGTGGACTTCCATATTACTTTTATTACTTCTGACTTGGCAGACAATGTTCAAGGCAGGATATATTATTTATTGGAAGGCAAACCAAGCCTACATTGCGGAGACTTTTTGCGAAAACAAGAACAAACCTCAAATGCACTGTAACGGAAAATGCTACTTGAACAAGCAACTTAAAAAAGCAGACAACACAGAAAGTGATAATAAAGGCATTCCAAATGCTATTTTGAAATTGAAATCTATTGATTTATTTGTGTTACATAATCTTAGTTGGAGTTTTGGAAACTATTTGTTTTCATTTGACAAATCAACCCCAACTTACAAAAGCTTAATTCTTTTGACTGGTTATTACAACTCACTTTTCAGACCACCTAAATTTATTTGACATACTATATAAATCAAACGGCTATCAGTTGTACTGTTGGCTAAATTTCCTATGTTCAAAATAAATTTAAAATAAAAATGACAAAAATAATTTTATTGTTTGTTGTTGCCCTATTTGCAACAACTCAGGCTTATAGTCAATGTGCCTGTTGTGCTGGTTCAGGAACTGGCTCATCTAATGGAGACTATAATAATGGTATTCTAACCCTACAAAAAAAACAGTGGGTAGCAGAAACCTATGGCGATTATCGCACTATAAAAGAAGGTGCTGGACATCACGGACATCACGAACCTGTCGACACATCAGCAGAAGAAGAAACACCACTAAAAAGTATGTTTATTAGTTCTTTGGGACTTCGTTATGGTATTACTGACAAAATCACTGTTTCAGCCTTGCTACCCTATGTGTTCCTCCAAACAGACAATGGTAACGACAATGGAATTGGTGACTTAATTCTTTTAGGAACATTCAATATATTTAGTAAGAATAATTTCAACTTGGCTTTACAGGCAGGCGTTGAGCTTCGGACAGGTATTCAAAAGGGTTCAAACTTTGACAATACCACTGTTGTGGTTGGTTCGGGTTCGTTTGACCCAATGGCGGGATTAGCTTTTTCTAAGCGTTGGGATAAATTGACATTACAAGGAAACGGACTATTCAAATACACCACAACTGGTTTTGAAGAAAATTATTATGGTAGTATTTCTGTTCAGAACCTATCACTATCGTACCGTATAAAAGGCGACAATAATTTTTGCAGTCCAGATACATCTAAACAAACAAGTAAGACTAACTTTGGGTGGAACGTGTTCGGTGGATACTATGGTGAGTGGTTAGACAAAATAACAGAAGAAGATGTAGTTGATGAAAATTCAGGTTACTACTTAGGTTTTGCGACATTGGGCACTAACCTTTCATACAAAAAATGGAGTTTCCCTTTGACTGTTTCGCTACCAGTTATTCAACATATGAACGGAGAGCAAAATGACGCAGGATTTAGACTAAGACTTGGAATAATAAAATCGTTCTAAGACAAAAAACCACTGGCTATAACAGTGGTTTGGCAAAAGGCGGGGTTTCGAGCTTCGTAGAAACATTTGTACAAGGTTCAGCATTTGTGCTTCGTATGAACATTCGTGCTAAAATCCCGCCCTTCGCCAAGCCACAAAACGTTGGCAGTAATTTTAACAGAGAATAATGAACCCCGATAGCGCGGATTTGCAATAATTATCTCGTTTGGGATAGCGCGGATTTACAATCCGTGCCCATTAACGAGAGTATCGCAGAGGAACAAGAAAAATTTGTAGTTTTGTTATTTTTAAAATAATA
>NZ_JBJXDQ010000139.1:0-11423 GCF_046155325.1 Flavobacterium sp. | reverse complement strand
TCATAGTTAATGAAGTATTGATTGTTCTAGACATTGTGCTATTAATCGATTGATTCACGATACTGTTGAAATCCCCTTTTGCTTTTGTACCGCCTAAGAATTCACGAACTCTATCAAATACAATTACGGTATCATTCATAGAATACCCAATAACAGTTAGAATTGCAGCAATGAAATGTTGATCGATTTCCATACCAAAAGGCATGAATTTATAACATAATGAGTATATACCAAGAACAAAAATAACATCATGAACTACAGCTGCTAATGCACCTAAACTATATTGCCATTTTCTAAAACTAATTACTAAATACAAACCAACAATAAGCATCGCACCAAGAACAGCCCAATAAGCATTAGTTTTTATATCTTCAGCAACTGTTGGACCAACTTTTGAAGCTTGTAAAATACCAAATTGCTTTCCTTCATAAGCATTTACAAATTTTTCATACGTTAAACCCGCAGCATAATGCTTTTTCAAATTATCATATAATAATTTATTTACCTCTAAATCAGCATCAACACCATGCTCACTAACTTTATATTTCGTAGTGATTTTTAATTGATTGTCACTACCGAAAATCTTAGCTTCGGCACTACCGAAAACTTTTTCGTCAGAAAGTTCTTTTGCCACAGTTTCAGCTGAAATAGGTTTTTCAAAACGTACTTGAAAAGTTCTTCCTCCCACAAAATCAACTCCTTGATCCAATCCGTTAGTTGCCAAAGAATAAATACTAACAATCGTTACAATAGCAGAAAATGCATAAGTCCATTTTTTAATTTTCAAGAAATCAAAATGGAAATTTGTAAAGAAATTTTTAGAAAATCCAGTAACAAATGACAATTTATTATTCTTACTAATACTCCAATCAATAAATATTCTAGCGATGAAAATTGATGTAAATAATGAAGTAATTATACCTATTAACAATGTCGTTGCAAAACCTTTAATTGGTCCTGAACCAAAAATAAATAATACAGCACCTGTCAAAACGTGAGTAACATTAGCATCAACTATCGAACGCATGGCACCTTTCCAACTATAAGATGCAACAACAGCTTCTTCTAGCGATTTTCCTGAACGAAGTTCTTCTTTTGCTCTTTCGTAAATAATAATATTCGCATCAACTGCAGTTCCCATCGTTAAAACAATACCTGCAATACCAGGTAATGTAAGCACAGCACCTAAACTTGCTAAGATTCCGAATAAAAACAATAAGTTAACCGCTAAAGCAATATTAGCATACCAACCTGATTTACCATAATAAATCATCATCCATAATGATACTAAAAGCAATCCTAAAAGAGCTGAATTTGTACCGTTATCAATAGCTTCTTGACCTAAGGATGGCCCAACAACTTCTGATTGAATGATATCTGCAGCAGCAGGTAATTTACCAGCTCTTAATACATTAGCTAAATCTTTAGTTTCTGTAATTTCAAAAGCTCCTGAAATTTCAGATCTACCACCAGAAATTGGTCCACTAGAAACCCCTGGCGCAGAATAAACCACATTATCTAAAACAATAGCAATATTGCTTTTTTGAGTATAAGCTCTACCGGTTAATTCTTCCCATGCTTTTGCACCTTGACCATTCATTTGCATAGAAACGGCTGGTTTTCCTAATTGATCAAAAGTATCACTAGCATCAGTCACCACACCGCCACTCATAGCAGCAATATTATCGCGATTCCCTTTTAAAGCATACAGTTCAACAGATTCAATATCTTTTCCATCTTTATCCTTAATTGTAGTAGGTTTTCCCCAAACAAACTTTGCGAATTTTTGGTCTGGTGCTAAAGCGATTCTTATATCAGCTCTTCTTAAATATCCCCCAACAGTAGCGGTATCTTTTGGAGCAAAAAGCCCTAGAACTGGTCCGCCACCTTGACCAATGATTTTATCTAACAAAGGATTATTCCCTTTTTTTGTTGAAGCTGAATCTTTTTCACTAGTCAACAAAGCACTTAATGAATCCTTTGGAGCTGTTTTAGTTTCAGTTTTTTTGATTTCAGTTTTTTTCAATGCTTCGTTGGCAGACATTAAAAAATTACCAATTTCATCAATTTTATAAGTTTCCCAAAACTCTAATTGGGCGGTACTTTGTAATAATTTTTTTATTCTATCTACATCTTTAGCTCCTGGAAGTTCTACTAAAATCCTTCCAGATTCTCCTAGTTTTTGAATATTAGGTTGCGTTACCCCAAATTTATCAATACGTTTTCTTAATACTCCAAAAGCACTTTCAACTGATTCATCAACTTTTCTTTTGATTACTTTTTGAGCTTCAGCATCGGTCATTTGGAAATTAATTCCACCTTCACCCTGCAATGATCTATTAGCAAAAATATCTGGTGAAGCTAATTTTACACTTCCTTTAGCATTAGCATCAAAAGCTTCAAAGAAAGCATCTATATAGGTTTGATTACCTTTTTGATTAGCAGTCGCATCAGCCAAAGATTTATTAAAAATTGCATTTTTAGAATTATTAGATAATCCTTTCAAAACATCCTTAACTGATATTTGCAAAATAACATTGATACCCCCTTCTAAGTCAAGACCTTTATTTATTTGTTTGTCTTTAACTTCATTGAATGTGAAATTGGTAAAACCAAGATCAAAAACATTTTCTTTACCAATAGAATCTAGATATTTTAATTCTTTATCCGGATTACCTCCAGCAAAAGATTTTGCGTCATTTTTTATTTTACTAGAAACAAAAGTGAACGAAAGTTGGTAAATACTCACCAATGCAAATAGAATTGCGAAAAATTTAATAAGACCTTTATTTTGCATTATTACTAAAAATTAATTATTTTATGATTTATTTTTTTGATTAACCCTATGAAATAGCACTAAAATCATTATTTATTATAAAAATATATTTATAAGACTTAATCACTATTTTTTTGAACCGAGCAAATATATAATTAACGTTAAGATTAACCAATTAATTTATGAATTAATATCAAAAAAAAGACTGCAAAAATGCAGTCTTTACTTTTCAATACCGTTATTATTATACTAAAACAGATTTTAGATCTGCATTCATGTTTCTAACTGCGTCAGCACTTTTAGCAAAAGTTGCTTTTTCAGCATCATTTAAAGTAATATCTAGAATTTCTTCGATTCCGTTTTTACCTATTATACATGGAACACCAATGCAAATATCACTTTGCCCGTATTCACCATCTAGCATTACTGAACAAGCAATCATTTTCTTTTGGTCATTCAAAATACTATCAACTAAATATGCTACTGAAGCTCCTGGAGCATACCAAGCAGAAGTTCCCAATAAACCTGTAAGTGTAGCGCCACCAACCATAGTGTCTGCAGCCACCTTAGCTAACTCTTCTTGTGATAAAAATTCAGAAACTGGAATACCATTATAAGAAGCTAATCGTGTCAATGGAATCATAGTGGTATCGCCGTGACCACCAATAACCATTGCTGAAACATCATTTGATGGTTTGTCCAATGCTTTTGATAAATAATATCTGAAACGTGAACTGTCAAGAGCGCCACCCATTCCTATAATTCTGTTTTTTGGCAAACCAGTAGCTTTCAAAGTCAAATAAGTCATCGTATCCATTGGATTTGAAACCACAACGATGATGGCGTTTGGCGAATGTGTTAAAACATTTTCTGCAACTGATTTTACGATTCCAGCATTAATGCCTATTAATTCCTCACGAGTCATTCCTGGCTTTCTTGGAATTCCAGATGTAATTACCACCACATCGCTATTCGCTGTTTTAGAATAATCGTTAGTAACACCAGTAACTACAGTATTAAAACCCGTATTTGTTGCGCATTGCATCAAATCCATAGCTTTCCCTTCGGCAAAACCTTCTCTGATGTCTAATAATACTACTTCACTAGCAATTCCTCTATACGAAATTGAATCTGCGCAAGATGCTCCCACATTTCCTGCTCCTACTACTGTAACTTTCATTTTTTTAAATTTTTTGTGTTGTTTTATATTTTTTCTCAGCCCTTCCGATAGCTATCGGAACTCTCCAAAAGAGAGGGAGATTGGAGTTGATTTATTTACTGCAGCGTTATGCTACCTGTAATCTGCTATCTGGTTTATGCATCAATATTAGCATAAACTGCATTTTTCTCTATAAACTCTCTACGTGGTGGCACCTCGTCGCCCATTAACATGGAGAAAACTCTATCAGCTTCGGCAAGACTTTCAATAGTGATTTGGCGTAAAGTCCTGAAACTTGGATCCATTGTAGTTTCCCACAATTGTTCTGCGTTCATTTCCCCAAGACCTTTATATCGTTGAATCGCTGCGCTTCCGCCCATTCTTGCATTGGCTTGATCCCGCTGATCATCGTTCCAAGCGTACTCTTTTTTATTTCCTTTTTTAACTAAATATAATGGAGGTGCAGCAATATATACGTGTCCTTCTTCTATTAATTCTTTCATAAAACGGAAAAAGAACGTCAAAATTAAGGTAGAAATATGACTACCATCGACATCCGCATCACACATAATAATTACCTTATGGTACCTCAATTTCGAAATATTCAAGGCTTTTGAATCTTCTTCTGTCCCAATAGTTACTCCAAGAGCGGTAAAGATATTTCTGATCTCTTCGTTTTCAAAAACTTTGTGAATCATCGCTTTTTCTACATTCAAAATCTTACCTCTTAATGGCAAAATCGCTTGAAATGCACGGTCACGACCTTGTTTGGCCGTTCCACCTGCCGAATCTCCCTCGACAAGATATACTTCGCATTTTGCAGGGTCTTGCTCGGAACAATCAGATAATTTCCCTGGTAATCCGCCTCCACCCATTACGGTTTTGCGCTGTACCATTTCACGGGCTTTTTTGGCAGCGTGACGGGCTTGTGCAGCAAGTATCACTTTTTGAACAATGATTCTAGCATCATTCGGATTTTCTTCCAAATAATTTTCAATCATTTCACTCACCGCTTGGCTTACCGGCGCAACAACTTCTCTATTTCCTAGTTTTGTTTTAGTTTGACCTTCAAATTGTGGTTCTGAAACTTTTACCGAAATAATAGCAGTAAGTCCTTCACGGAAGTCATCTCCAGCAATTTCAAATTTCAATTTGTCCAACATTCCCGAAGCATCTGCATATTTCTTTAAGGCTCTGGTTAAACCCGTTCTAAAACCTTGCAAGTGCGTTCCTCCCTCGTGAGTGTTGATATTATTTACGTAAGCAAAAATATTTTCGGTGTAACTGGTATTGTAAATCAAGGCAACCTCAACTGGAATTTCGCCTTTTTCGTTATTCATCGAAATTACGTGAGCAATAATTGGCTCCCGATTAGAGTCCAAATAACGAACGTATTCTTTTAATCCTTCGGTAGAGTGAAAAATTTCAGAAACAAAATTTCCGTCTTTATCCAATTCTCTTTTATCGGTAAAAGTAATCGTAATTCCTTTATTCAAATAAGACAACTCGCGCATACGAGCCGATAAAGTGTCATAAGTAAACTCAACCGTTTGTGTAAAAATACTTGGATCTGGATAAAAAGTAACGATAGTTCCTCTTTTAGTAGTTTCTCCAATTTGTTTTACAGGATAAAGTGCTTTTCCTTTTTCATATTCTTGTTCGTAAACTTTACCGTCGCTGCTATGAACGGTTGCTCTTAAATGGTTTGACAATGCATTTACCACCGAAACACCAACCCCGTGAAGTCCACCAGAAACTTTATACGAATCTTTGTCGAATTTTCCTCCTGCACCAATTTTAGTCATTACAACCTCTAATGCCGAAACACCTTCTTTTTTATGAATTCCAACCGGAATTCCACGACCATTATCTTCTACCGAAATAGAACCATCTTCATTTATATCAACTCGAATCGTATCACAATGACCTCCCATGGCCTCATCGATAGAGTTGTCGACAACTTCATAAACTAAATGATGCAAACCTCGAACACCCACATCTCCAATATACATCGATGGACGCATTCTTACATGCTCCATTCCTTCTAACGCCTGAATACTATCTGCTGAATAATTGTCTTTCTTAATTTCTTCGCTCATATTTTTTATTCTAAAAATCAATTTTTTGTATAACACGCAAATATAGATAAACGCAAATTATTTTTCGGCCAAAATCAAGTTTTAAGCAGTGAAGTTATTAACAAAAAGTGTCAATTTCAAAACAAAAAAAGTGGATTTATACTTTTCAATATAAATCCACTTTTTAAATGATTTTGAAAAACAAAACCTACTTCCTCATAATCTTCACATTCATTTCTTCTACCTTTTTATCTGATAAAAGCGATGGTGCGCCAAATAATAAATCTTCACTTGAACCTGTTTTCGGGAAAGCCATTACTTCTCTAATAGATGCTTTTTTCTCTAAAATCATCATCAATCGGTCGATTCCCCAAGCGATTCCTCCGTGTGGTGGTGCGCCGTATTGAAAGGCTTTGTACATCGTTCCTACGCTCTTCATCATTTCTTCTTTATTATACCCCATATTTCTATAAGTTGCTTCCAGAATTTCTGATTTATGGGCTCGAACTGATCCTCCTCCAATTTCGTAACCGTTTAAAATGATGTCGTATTGTTGCGCGATAATGCTTCCTATTTCTTCTTCAACACCATTCATATGTTTTTCTAAATCATAAATAGCAGGCATCGAGAAAGGATTGTGGGTAAACGTCCATCTGCCTTCCTCTGTTTTTTCGAACATTGGGAAATCAACTACCCAAGCCGGACATAATTCCTTTGGATTAATTAAGTGCAACATTCTACCCAATTCTTGACGAACCGCATCCAAAGCTTTATTAGCAGTTGTATAATCCGCCGCAGAAAAGAATACAATATCTCCCACTTGCGCATTAGTCGCTTTTATGATTCCTGTCGCAATATCTTCGCCTAAAAACTTGATAATTGGCGACTGCAATTCGGTTTCATTGACAATAATATAAGCCAATCCGCCCAAACCGTGCTGTTGCGCAATAGCGGTAAGATTTTCGATTTGACCTTTAGACATACGTTTGTTTCCTTGCTCTTGAGCTGAAACCTTGATGCATTTTACAATTCCGCCCTCTTCAATAGGCTTGCTAAATACTTGAAAAGTGGTGTCTTTTACGATATTAGTAATGTCTTGCATTTTTAAACCGTAACGCAAATCGGGTCTGTCACAACCATAAAAATCCATGGCGTCTTTGTATGTTATCACTTCAAACGGACGTAAAATCCACTTGTTACCATATATTTTTTTTACTACTTCATTAAACATTTTGGTGTTTAAATCTATAATTTGCTGCATACTCGCATACGCCATTTCGATATCTAATTGCGTAAATTCAGGTTGACGATCGCCACGAGAATCTTCGTCTCTAAAACAACGGGCAATTTGGAAATACTTTTCATAACCGCTCACCATTAACATTTGTTTGAACTGCTGTGGCGCTTGTGGAAGGGTATAAAACAAACCTGATCCTTTACGCGTAGGAACAATAAATTCACGTGCTCCTTCATCAGTTCCGGCACTTAAAATTGGAGTTTCAATTTCTAAGAATTCTTCTTCATCCAAAATGTCACGCAATAACTTAATTACTTTATGACGGTTTACAATCGCTCTTCGTACCTCTTCGTTTCTGTGATCTAAGAACTTGTATTGAAAACGAATGGCTTCGTTGGTTTTTGCCGCTCTTTTAATTTCGAAAGGCAAAGTTTTAGACAAGTTTAAAATTTCTAAAGCCGAAGTTTCCAATTCGATTTTACCTGTACGTAAACCTGCATTATAATCATCTTCTTTACGTCCCACCACTTTACCTGTAACAGAAATTACCGATTCTGGTTTCAGTTTCACCAACTCATCAATATTAGGGAACGACTCTCTGCTGATTCTTACTTGAAATATCTCAAAACTAGAATCACGCAAATCGATAAACATCAATTCACCGTGGTCCCGAACACTGGCTACCCAACCCGATAACATTACTTCTTCGTTGATGTTTGCTTCTGTTAATTGTGAAATTTTATGTGTTCGATAAATATCTTTTATAATAATAGGAATTTCAGGAAGTGATTCTTCTTGACTTTCCTTTTCTTCCGAAATTGGTGCGGACAAATCTTCAGTTGTCGCCGCAGTATTTTTTTCTGAAATAGTAGCATTTCCCAAACCATCTAAAATAATTTGACGAATTACTTTACCATTCGCTCCTTTTCCGATGATAGCCAAAACTTTACCCACTAAAATACCTGCTTTTCCTTGGTCACCCGCTTTAATTTCATTGGCAACAGCAACATTTTCAGAAATTACTTTAGCAATAACTTCTAGAATGGTATCTTCAGAAATGGTATTTTCTTCAAAATACTTGTTGTAGTCAAAAGTTCTATCTTTCAAATAACCCGTAATCGCATTTTGCACTAAAACTGCCGTGATTTTTTCGGCTTTAAATAATTTAAAAATATCCGTTAAATGGGCAATACTATGAATTTCAGCGTAATCTTCTGCCTTAATATTGTTTGCCAAAGTTTTAGCAACAAATGAAGGATCTTTGATTTCGTTATTGATTTCTACAAAAGTTTGCGAACGCAACTTATCTGCCGTAAAAAATTTAGCATCTTGTGGCAAAACACCACCGTTAATCAAAATAGATTCGACCGCATAAGGCAAAGCACTTGTATCTACTTTAATCGCTTCAATCTCCTTTTTAATATTTACAAAAGGCAAATCGGGTTCGGAAATAAAACGGTAATCGGCTTCAAATTCTTTTTTCCGCATTACTTTGGTTTGCTTCAAATCAGCATCCCACAAAACTGTCGTTTGATCTGGTCGAAACGCTTTGTTATCAATAAAATAATTGAATTGTTTCTCCACTTCTTCCTTCAAAGCTTCGACCATAAACTTAAACGAGTTCAAGTTTTTGATTTCCGTTCTTGGATTCAATTCGTAACTATGCTTTTTTCTCAAAGACACCGAAACATCCGATTTGAATTCCCCTTTCTCCAAATTAGCTTCAGAGATTCCTAAATTCTGAACAATACGCTGAATGTATTGCGCGTAAGTTGAAGCATCTTCGATATTTCTAATACAAGGTTCCGTAACAATTTCAATCAACGGCACGCCCGCTTTGTTGAAATCGACTAACGAAATTTTTTTTTCGTGCATCAATTTGGCAGCATCTTCTTCGATATGAACCTGCGTTAAATTCACCGTAAACTGCGTACCGTCATTTCGGTAACAAGATACGTGTCCATCAGGAATTATTGGATTATGAAATTGTGTAATTTGAATGTTTTTTGGGTTATCAGGGTATTCGTAATGCTTTCTATCCCAAGATATTATTTCATTACTAAATGACGAATCCACCGCTTTTCCAAAATAAATCGCCTTTGTAATCGCTTCTTTATTTAAGGCAGGCAAAACCCCCATTTGGCCCGTACAAACGGAACATATATTTTCGTTAGGTGTTTCTATTTCTTGATTGGCACAAGAACAAAACAACTTGGTTTTGGTATTTAATCGAACGTGAGTTTCTAGTCCGATTACCAATTCTAAATCGTGGGCTTTTAAAGCCGCAGTTAATTGCTCCAATTCCATTATAGTGTATCTTTTAAGAAGTTTGCAAATTGCAAGACTAATTCATCATTGTTTTTTGCTGCCGTAATTTGAAGTCCAGTGCTTGTTCCTTGTGGCACGGTTAAAGTTGGCAATTGCCCCAAACTAAAACCAACCGTATACGCATCCGACAAATACATTGCTAACGGGTCTTTCAAACTGTCTCCAATTTTAGGCGGAGTGCTTGGTGTAACTGGTGATAAAATAATATCAACTTCTTTGAAATCTTTACTGAAGTTCTCCGAAATTTGATCTCTTACAGCCAATCCTTTTAAATATATTTCATCCGAAAAACCTTGTGACAACACTTGGTTTCCACCCACTATTCTACGTTTTGTTTCTTCCGAAAAGTTTTCAGAACGTGTCACTGCATAGGTTTCAATTAAATTTTCAGCCTCAATTCTATTCCCATAATTTGTTCCATCCAAACGAGATAAATTAGAAGCCGTTTCCGCCATCGCTAGCGTATAATAAGTCGAAACTAAAATGTCCGATTTAAAGAAATCCAATTCTTTTATTGCAATTCCTTTGGCTTTCAGTTTTTCAATCGTTGCCAAAAAATCAGCTTTTACTTGTGCATCGATAGCATCACTTTCGATAAAGTTTTTGAAATAACCAACGGTTTTTACATCTGAAGTTACAATCGCATCTTCACTAATTTCTGTTGAAGCGACTGAAGTTTGATCTTTTGGATCTTTTCCGCTCATTACATTCAACACAATTCGAATATCTTCGATTGATTTCGCCAAAGGACCAACACAATCTGTTGATGATGCATAAGCCATAAGACCAAATCGAGAAATTCTTCCGTAAGTGGGTTTAAAACCGTAAATATGATTGTATCCCGCAGGCTGGCGAATAGAACCTCCCGTATCGCCACCAATAGAAAAAACGGTAAATCCTTTAGCAACATTAACTGCAGAACCTCCGCTTGAACCTCCAGCAACTAATTCGGGATTGATAGCGTTTTTTACAGCTCCAAAAATCGTGTTTTCACTGGATGATCCGTGACCAAAACTATCGCAGTTTTCTTTCACTAACGGAATAGCGCCTGCATCCAATAATTTTTGAATAGCAGTCGCAGTGTATGGAGATTTATAATTTTTCAACAAATCAGAACTTGCCGTAGCATAAGTTCCTTGCAACATATATACATCTTTAATTCCAAAAGGAATTCCTTCTAATAAACCTATTGTTTCTCCGTTTGCAATTTTAGCATCCACCTTAGCCGCTAATTCTAGCGCCAAAGTATCTAACAATGAATTGACAGAGTTGTAGGTGTTTTGCTTAAGAAAGTCTAGTTTTCCTTGTACCAAAGCGGTGCAAGTTATTTGTTTTGACACCAGTTGTTGGTGTATTTTTTTTATCTGAGAATCCATTTTATCCTTCTATAACTTTAGCAACCACTAAAAAACCATTTTTCTTGCTCGGGAAATTTTCTATAATGAGTTGTTTCTCTATAGCCGAACTGGCTATCACAACATCATCTCTTAAATTACTTACAGACACACAATTATGATGGACATTATTTACAGTATTATTATTTGTTGGAATTGCATTTTTAATTACATCAAATAATTGGTTCACGGACTCTGAAGGTTGTGCTCCTTTAATACTCGACAAGATGTCGACTGTCATTGTTTTGTTCATAATTTCGTTTCGTTTTAAAGTCAAACTTTTAAGGTCGCGAATTTACGAAAAAAATTATTAGGGAATCTCGGTTTTTTAATGATTTAGATGGTTTTCTACAAAAAATGAAGTTGATTTAACATTATGTTATATTTAGTTGTAATATATAACACTGTTGTGAAATAGATAGTTAAAAAACAAAATACTAAATCAAACAAT
>NZ_JBJXDQ010000138.1:0-3002 GCF_046155325.1 Flavobacterium sp. | reverse complement strand
GTTTTTACTGCTTTTTTGTAATAACAACTTCCACAATAATGACTCATTTTGTCAATATAGCTAGCTGAACTTACGTAGGGTTTTGTGCCCACAATTCCGCCATCGGCAAACTGGCTCATTCCTCGTGTGTTAGTAATTTCGACCCATTCGATAGCGTCAATATAAATTCCTAAATACCAAGCATCGACTTCGTCAGGATGAACGCCGGCCAAAAGCGCGAAATTCCCAGTAATCATTAAGCGCTGAATATGATGGGCATACGCGTAATTCAAAGATTGATTAATCGCATCTTTCAAGCAATTCATTTTTGTTTTTCCGGTCCAAAACCAATCGGGTAATTTATTTTCGTGGCCGAAATAATTCAACGTAGCATAATCGGGCATTTTGTTCCAATAAATACCTCGCATATATTCCCGCCAACCTATTATTTGTCGTACAAAACCTTCTAACTGGTTGTATTCTATTTCGTCTGGACGATTTTCCCATTCTTGAATGGCTCTATTAATAACTTCTGAAGGAGAAATTAACTTACAATTCATCGAAAACGAAAGCCGAGCATGATACAAAGACCATTCGTTGGGCGTCATCGCATCTTGATAACTCCCGAAAAGGGACAAACATTCCGTAGCGAAAAAATCCAATAATTCTAAAGATTGTTTTCTGTTTACAGGCCAGACGAAATTTTCGGCGTCGATGTTTCCAATGGTTTTAATGTTAGTTTTACGGATTTCTGCGAGAATTTCGCAAACATCATTATTGAAAACCAATGGCGGAGTTGGTTTATGGTCTTTAGGTAATTTTTTTCGGTTTTCGCCATCATAATTCCATTTTCCTGTCAATGGTTTGTCGCCTTGCATTAAAACATGGTGTTTTTTTCGCATCATGTGATAGAAATTTTCCATCAGAAACGTTTTTTTTCCTTCAAAAAAATCTCCCAATTCTTCTCGTGTGCTCATAAAATGTTCTGAATCCACAACCGATGTTGAAATGGAAAGTGTTTTGCAGAAATTTTTCAATAATACATCTAATCGATATTCGTCGGGCAATTGGTATTCGAAATGGGTAAATTGATGTTCTGAAATTAAGAATTCAAGATTTTTATCAAACGATTGTAAGTTGCTTTCATCATTTAAATGAATGTAAATCACGTTATGATTTTTCGATTTCAAGTCTTTAACAAATTCTTGCATTGCAGCAAAGAAGCCTACAATTTTCTGGATATGATGTGTGGCATAATCGGTTTCGGAGCGAATTTCCATCAAAACATAACTAACCGATTCATCAATGGTTTGAAACCAAGAATGATTGCTGTTAAGTTGATCACCGAGAATTAATCTTAAGGTTTTAGACATTTGATTTGCTGATTATCCTGCAAGGTCTTTTTTTGACCTTGTAGGTTTTTGAATAAAACACCTACAAGGTTTTTGAAACCTTGCAGGAGATCTAAATTACTTGTTGCTTCTACATTTATCGCTACAATATTTTACTTCGTCCCAGACTTTTTCCCATTTTTTGCGCCAAGCGAAAGGCTTTTGACAAACCATACAAATTTTGGTAGGTAAATGTTGTTTTTTTACGCCTTTCATTTGTCAAAATTTAAGCGATTTTCGTTTCCATTCTACTTTTACTGATGAACCTTCGGCAATGAAAACAGCTTCAGGTTTTTTGGTATTCAGCACCGAGAATGCTTTGCCATACATTGCTTCAAAATCGCAATCAATTTTATAATCCAAAACTTCATTTGTTTTCCAACTTGGATGTTGCAGTTTGTATTCTAATGTTTTGTTTTCATTCACTTTGGTATAGCCATAATAATGTTCGTAGATAAATTGCTCAAAACTACCATCGGTCATCTTTTTTGAATCTTTGGAATTTTCTACATAAATGCTATTCCATTTCTTGTTTGCCTTCCATTCAAATTTTATTTTCTGATGTATGCCTTCGTGGTCTATCTGATGTTTTGTAGGTACGGCAGTATAATGTTCTTTATACAATTTATTTGCCATCCACGCTACAATTGGAAAAGGAACGGTCTCATCGATAAAAACTACGCCTCGTCTTATTTCGTCCCCAATTTTTCGATACACATAAAAGCGAAGATTTACTTCTTCGAAAGTACCAAAAAATGGAATTGGAACACCAAATAATTTGGTTTTTTTGAACATAAAACCAACCAAACTCACATAACATTTTCCGTCAAATAAATCCAAATGAACTCCTTTTGGTAAAAAGGATTCCAGAATTTCGGGAGCAATTTCGTAGTTTGCCATTATAATGTTCTCCCAATTTGCTTTTAGAAATATTGCCATTTTATTTTGTTGCTTTTTTAGTTTTTGGGATTCTCTTTTTGGAATTTGGATTGCTGACGTGTTTTTGTAAAATGCGTTTGCCTTCTTCCCTTACTTCGTCTTTTTTGCGAAAACTCCATACAATATCGCTGGCGTATTTTCGGGTTTCGTCAATGTCAACTATCGGATATGGATAATCGGTGCCAATTTCGCAATTGTAGAATTGTTGTTCCATTTCATTCATTTTCCAAGGTTCGTGAAGTAACGAAATAGGTATTTCTGCTAATTCAGGAAGCCATTGTTTAATAAAAACCCCTTCGGAATCGTGTTCTTCTGAGTTTTTAATTGGGCTGTATATTCGAATCGTATTAATGCCTGTTGTTCCCGATTGCATTTGGATTTGTGGATAATGAATTCCTGGTTCATAATCTAAAAATTGTCTTGCCAAAAAATGCAATTCGCGCCAATCTTGCCATAAATTAAACGTAAAAAACGACACCACCATTGCACGCATTCTAAAGTTGATATAACCTGTTTGAACCAAGCAGCGCATACAAGCATCTACAATTGGAATGCCCGTTTTGCCTTCTTGCCAAGCTTTGATATAGATTTCATTTTTTGGCTTGAGCAACGCATCATAAGCACGGTTTACATTTTCGAATTCCATACGACATTCGTCTTCAAATTTTTGTATAAAGTGACAGTGCCAATGCA
>NZ_JBJXDQ010000137.1:0-39112 GCF_046155325.1 Flavobacterium sp. | reverse complement strand
CAACAGCTACAAACAGCACAGGATTTAATTGGAGTATAAGTAATGGTGCAGCAGGAAGCATTGGAGCTTCGACTGGTATTATGACTTGGGCAAATGGTTTTTCAGGCTCCGTAAACATTCAAGTGACGGCAAATGGTTGTAATGGGCCAACTTCACCAGTGGTAATAAGAACTGTTATAGTCAATCCATTACCAACTGTATTTAATGTAACCGGGACGGGTGCTTATTGTAGTGTAGGTTCTGGGTTAGAGGTAGGTTTAGATGGTTCTTCAGTAGGGGTAAATTATCAATTATACAATGGAGTTACTCCTGTAGGCTCTGCAATTGCAGGAACAGGTTCTGCTATTTCTTTTGGTACCCAAGCGGGGACTATTACCTATACAGTAAAAGCCACAAATACAACTACTTTGTGTACTAATACAATGGCAGGAAGTGCGGTTATAACAGTGAGCACTCAACCAACAGCCTCAGCAGGAGGATCTCAAACGATTTGCCAAAACGGCAGTGCTACAGTAAGTGGTGCAACTTCATCAAATGGGACAATAGTTTGGACTGAAAATGGTTCTGGATCCATCACCGGCGCAACTACATTGACGCCTGTATATACATCGGCAGCGGTTGATGGAGGAAACACAGTTGCCTTAACGATGACAGTTTCAAACAGTCCTTGTATAGCAGCAACTGCAACATATTTGATAGTAGTAACACCCAATAACACCGTAAGTGCTGCTTCATCTTCACCAACCTTGTGTAGTAACACTTTATTGACAGCCATTACCCATACCACCACAGGCGCAACAGGTATCGGGGTAGCAACAGGTTTACCCACCGGAGTTGCCGCATCTTGGGCTTCTGGTATCATCACAATTAGTGGTACGCCTTCAGTTGCAGGAACTTTTAATTACAGTATTCCATTAACGGGTGGCTGTGGTGCGGTATCTGCTACAGGAACAATTACTATTTTACCAAAGATGACTGTTACGGCGGCTTCTAATAGTGTCGTATGTCAGGGTACTACCTTGAATTTATCTGCTACTGTTATTTCAGGTGCAGTTGGCGCTCCAACATACTATTGGACAGGTCCTTTAGGATTTAATTCCACATCTCAAAATCCTAGTATTACTAATGTTTCTTCGGGTGCAGCTGGTGTTTACACACTTACTGCTACCAATGGAAATGGCTGTATAACTTCACAAACAACAACGGGTGTAATAAATTCAGTTCCAAATGTGAGCATTGATCCCGCTTTTACAACAGGTTTTGTTAAAAAATCAACGGGAGAAGCTATTTTATATACTTACACCATCAAAAATATTGGTTCTGTTTCTGATATTTTTGATTTATCAGCAGCTTGGGTAAATGACAATGCCGATAATGTAAATATGGATATTCGTTTTAAAGACGGCGCAACTTTTTATCCAACACCTTATTACTCTCCATTAATTCCTCCAGGTGGCACTTTCACTTTTCAGGTAGAGCTACAAGTTCAAGGTGGTCCTACAAGAGTACTGAACCATACAAAAGTAACAGCTACTAGTCGATTATGTACTATTTCATCTACATCTGCAGATATGTACACCTATGAATATAATAGTAATACTCCTCCAGCATCTTCTGGTGCACAACTTGAGTTGTCAAAAACGGCTAGCACAACTTCTGCGATTGTAGGCGTACCTTTTAATTATGTGATAACCATAGTAAATAATAGTAGCTCAACAGCTGCAACTGGAGTTATCATATCCGATCAAGTACCAGCAAATCTTATGATTACAAATAATGGGGGTGGTGATCAATTAGGGCAGTCAATTACTTGGTCTATAGGTGATTTAACTAAAATTGGAGCTGGAGTAAATACCGTTCAAAAAACTATTACTGTGGTACCAACTTGTGCATCAGTACCCTCTGTAACTAATACTGCCAATGTATTATCCACACCACCAGATAATAATCAAGGTATAAAAGTATCAAGCATCACTATTCCGGTCATTGATAATATTCCTCCCACAGCAATTTGTAAATCAGCAACGGTACCTCTTGATGCTACTGGAAATGCTTCTATAACAGCGAGTGACATTAATAATGGGAGTTCTGATACCTGTGGTATTCAATCTATTACAATAAGTAAATCCACTTTTAACTGTTCAAATATTGGGCCCAATACTGTTTCCTTAACTGTTGCAGATGTTTCTGGAAATACCTCAACTTGCGACTCGGTTGTGACAATTGTAGACAATCTAGCACCAGTGCTGAGCTGTCCTATAACTCCCGCTCCCCTATGTACGAATAATTCAACAAAGTATACAAAAGCTGGCACTGGCTGGAATGCCACAGCCACAGATAATTGTAGTGTTCCAACACTTACTTATGCTTTAACGGGAAGCACAACCGGTACAGGAACCAATCTTAACGGAGTCGATTTTAATATAGGCACAACAAAGGTTACTTGGACTGCTGTTGATGCAAGAGGTAATACGTCAAATTGCGCATTTGATGTAATAGTAAATGCCTTGCCAACAACTTCAAATGCAGGAGCTGACCAATCCAATTGTAACACTGAAACTTTTACCCTTGCTGGAAATACAGCAACAACAGGAATAGGAACGTGGACAAAAGTTAGCGGAGCGGCAACTATTACAATTACATCGCCTACATCACCTACTTCTGGAGTAACGGGAATTACAGCTGGAACAAGTGCAACATTGAGATGGACGATTTCAAATGGAGCCTGTTCATCAACAGATGATGTTATTTTGAATAATAATGCCTTGCCAACAACTTCAATTGCAGGAGTTGACCAAACTAATTGTAATAATTCTGCTTTTACCCTTGCTGGAAATACACCAACAGTAGGAACAGGAGCTTGGAGTTTGGTTAGTGGAACCGCAACAATTACTACACCAAATTCAAATACTTCTGTAGTAACAGGGGTAACAGCAGGAACAAGTGCCACATTGCGATGGACAATTTCTAACGGAACATGTACCTCGACTGATGATGTTATTTTGACTAATAATGCTTTGCCAACAACTTCAATTGCAGGAGCTGACCAATCTAATTGTAACACTACCACTTTTACCCTTGTGGGAAATGCAGCAACCGTAGGTACAGGAACGTGGACATTAGTTAGTGGAGTGGCAACAATTACAACCCCATCTTCAAATACTTCTGGTGTATCGGGAATTACAGCTGGAACAAGTGCAACATTGAGATGGACGATTTCAAACGGAACTTGTACCACATCCACAGATGATGTTATTTTGAGTAATAATGCTTTACCAACTGCTGGATTAACGAGCAATGATGCTGACAATACTTTTTGTGCAGGTACATCTGTAACTTTTACAGCTACTACTGGCGGAACAAATTATAATTTTAGAGTTGGAGGAGCAACTGTTCAAAACGGTGCTACGGCAACTTATACCACATCTTCATTAACAAATGGACAAGTGGTAACAGTTGATGTTAACAATGCTTCGAGCTGTAGTACAACAAGTTCAGGAATTATAAATACTGTAAACGGATTGCCAATAATCACTACACAACCTATAAATCAGTTGGATTGTGAAGGTGCATCTGTCAATTTTAAGGTAATCGCTTCGGGGACTGCATTGACTTATGTTTGGCAGTATAAAAAATCTGGGGATTCTAGTTTTACAAATATTATTTCTAATTTAACTAATGTAGATAATTATGATACAAACATAATAACTATTAGGAATGTTGGAAGTGCGCAATTTCCCAATGGTACACAATTTCAAGTAATTGTTACAAATAGTAGTGGTTGTAGTGTCACTTCCACCGCCGCGACACTTACTGTTAATGGAATAATCGACATTTTACCAAAAGAAACCACAGTAACCCAATGCTATGGCACTAATTATTCTTATACAGTTTCTACTTCCTATCCAACTAATGTGGTTTCCTACCAATGGAAGAGCTCTATAGCTTCAGGCTCTTGGAATCCTGTTGTTGATGGGGCTCATTTTTCCGTTGCTAATAATACACCAACATTAACGATAATAAATGGAACTCCTGCAGAATCGGCAGAATACCGTGTGTATATTAAGTTTACTTCATCTAGCGGCGATTGTATTGTAGATAGTGCTTCACGAACAAGGATGATTACCTTTCTTCCTTTGCTTACCCCTCCTATAAGCGCAGTCACACAACCCACTTGTACAACAGCAACTGGTACAATAACTGTTACTGTTCAGAGTGCGAGTGACACCTATAGTTTTGATAATGGTATTACTTATCAAGCTAGCAATGTAAAATCAGGACTAGCTACAGGAAATTATAATATCATTATTAAAAATACGCAAAATTGTATTTCGCCAACCACTACTGCTATAATAGACCCACAACCCATAACGCCAATACAGCCAACATTGAGCTTGGGCGCATTGCCTACCTGTAACACACTAGGAAATTTCACTATTACTAATTATAATGCGAGTACTTATGCAGTTACTCCAATTACTGGTGTAGTCGTTTCGGGAAACACTATTACAGCTCCAACTGGAAATTACACTGTAATTGCTACTTTAGGTAGTTGTTCGTCAATAGCTTCAGCTTCCATTAACGTTCCCTCACTAGTAACCAACACTTGGACTACAGGCGGTTGGTCAACAGGGTTACCTGATTTAAATACGTTAGTAATCATCAATGGAGATTATACTATCGACAAAGATAATCCAGTTTTAAATGCTTGCAGTCTAACTATTAACGCAGGAAAACTAGAGGTTCAGGCTGGAACTTCTGTAATCATTCAAAATGATTTAACGGTTAATACTGGCGCTACATTAGATGTATTAGACAAAGGCTCCTTGGTAATGGTTAAGGATTCCGGAATAGTTACAAATACTACAGGTACAACCAAGATACGTAGATTTACGACCGTCTTTAAACAATATGATTACGTTTATTGGTCGACACCTATTATTTCAACAAGTATTACCAACACATTCCAAAGTATAGGGTGGAAAACTAATCGTGCCTATGAATATATTCCCGGTAGTGATTGGTCATTTGCTTCCAACATGTCTCCAGGAAAAGGCTACATTATTATGACGCCAACCCCTACATCAACTTTTGATGTTTCAGAAGTGGTTTTTACGGGTAAAGTCAACAATGGTATCCAGAAAATAACCGGGGTTATTCCCAATAGTTCGTATCTTTTAGGGAATCCTTATCCCTCTGCAATAGACGCGGATAAATTTTTGGATGCAAATGCAGGGGTTCTTGACGGAACACTATATTTCTGGACACATAATACAGCTATTCAACTGGCATCAGGTATTGATCCTGGTAAAGCGGGTTCTGGAGCGTATGCCTTCACTTCGGATGATTATGCGACCTATAATAGAACAGGAGGAGTTGGAACTGGCACACAAGCTAATAATTCGGGATTGAACACAAGCATTCCTACAGGAAAAATTGCCTCATGTCAAGGATTTTTTGGGTCAAGTAATACTACTATTATTGGCACTAACGAGATTGTTTACAACAACTCGATGCGTTTGTCTGGAACAATTGATAGTGGAAAAGGAGTAAACGAACAATTTTTCAAAACAAGCAATACCAAATCGAAAACTGCCAGTGTACTCGAAAAACACCGTATTTGGTTAGATTTAAATAACAGTCAAGGTGCTTTCAAACAAACATTGGTGGGTTACATAACGGGAGCTACAAATGATTATGACAGCCGTTTTGATGGAGAGAGTTTTGACGGAAATCAATTTGTCGATTTTTACAGTGTCAACCAAAACAAGAATCTAACTATTCAAGGGCGGACATTACCATTCGATGAAAACGACACCGTAGCTTTGGGTTTCAAGACTACGATTGATGGTAGTTTCACTATAAACATTGGTCAAGTAGATGGTTTGCTAATTGATCAAGCCATATATCTTGAAGATAAGCTAACCAATACCATCTTTGATTTAAAAACCGGCAACTATACTTTTACAACTGCAAAAGGAACCTTCAACAATCGTTTTGTTCTTCGTTATACGAATGATAAATCATTGGGTATAGGCGATATGGATAAAGATGATGGAATTTTGGTTTTTTATTCTAACAATTATAAAACAGTAATCATCAAAAATAATGTAGATTCAATAGTAAATTCGGTGTCGCTTTTCAACATGACAGGGCAAAAAATTGACAAATGGGATTTTAAAGACGGAGGGCAAACAAATATTCAAATTCCTGTAAAAAATATACCTTCTGGAATTTATATTGTAAAAGTCAAAACTTCGAGAGGCGAAAGCAGTAAAAAAATAATCGTTAGATATTAGCTTTAAAGCTTCCAGCCTTTAAAAGGCTGGAAGCTTTTCTTTGTATAAAAAAAATCCCATTCACCTAACTAGAGAATGGGATTTTTTATGCAGTTTAAAGTGTTATTTTCCTTTAGTAGAAGCTTCTAAATTACGTTCAATTTTATGGTCAGGTCTTGACCATTTTGGCTTTTCGCCCAAAGGCACAAATTGCGAATCAACTGCTTCAACAGTTTGGGGTTGCGATACTTTAGTAAAAGGTTTTTGAGGATTCAATCCCAGCATTTCAAACATCTTCATATCTTCATTGACGTCAGGGTTAGGAGTCGTCAATAGTTTGTCGCCAGCAAAAATAGAATTGGCTCCTGCAAAAAAGCACATTGCCTGTCCTTCGCGACTCATATTCATTCTTCCAGCCGATAAACGCACTTGAGTTTCGGGCATAACAATTCTAGTTGTGGCTACCATTCGAATCATTTCCCATATTTCTACAGGTTTTTCATCTTCCATTGGAGTGCCATCAACAGCTACTAAGGCATTTATTGGCACTGATTCTGGTTGTGGATTTAAGGTAGAAAGCGCTACAAGCATACCTGCTCTATCTTCGATGCGCTCTCCCATACCAATTATTCCTCCGCTACAAACCGTAACATTTGTTTTGCGGACATTTTCGATAGTTTGTAAACGATCTTCAAAACCACGAGTGGAGATAACTTCTTTATAATATTCTTCGGAGGTGTCTAAATTATGATTGTAAGCATACAACCCAGCTTCTGCCAAACGTTGCGCTTGATTTTCAGTAATCATCCCCAGTGTGCAGCATACTTCCATATCCAGTTTATTGATGGTGCGTACCATTTCTAGCACTTGATCAAACTCGGCTCCATCTTTTACATTTCTCCAGGCCGCACCCATACATACCCGAGAAGAACCACTTGATTTTGCTCGTAAAGCCTGAGCTTTTACTTGGCTAACGGACATCAAATCATTGCCTTCAATTTCGGTATGGTATCGCGCTGCTTGTGGACAATAGCCACAATCTTCAGGGCATCCACCAGTTTTGATTGATAACAAAGTCGAAACCTGAACCACATTTGGATCATGATGTTCTCTATGTATTGAAGCTGCTTCAAAAAGCAAATCCATCATAGGTTTGTTATAAATAGCAATTATTTCGGCTTTTGTCCAATTGTGTCTTGTGATACTCATTGAGATGATTTTGTGAGCCCAAAAATAGTCAAATTGTTTTAATCAACAAGGTTGTAGTTATAAAAGGAAGCGATTAATTTTTTGATGTGCAAATATCTAATCTGCCGGATATTGTTTATTATAATATAACATTACTAATAAAGTGACAATTACTGAGGATGCGATTCCTTCAAAAAGTAAACAAATACTATAAGTCATTACGGATGGATTCCCTCCAAATAAGAAAGTTTTTGATAAGGATTGTACATAAGCATCGCCTCCTTTGATATAACTATAAATTATCAATCCAATAATGCTCAAAAAAACACCAACAAGCGAAGTAATTAATGCCGAAATTGCATTAGAAACAAATCCTTTATTACCTTCTGCAAGATTCATTTGAACGGTTTTATTCACACCATAAAAAACAAAAAATACATTAAAGAACCGCAAGTAAAATACATTTGAAAAACCCAAAATATTCATCAAAGCAAAATAAACGCTAATTCCGATAAAAATGATAATTCCGTTATTAAATTCTTTTGATAGTTTCATGAGGTTTGTTTTTGAAAGGTTATAACAAGTAATTCTTTAATAAAAAATACAGTGACTATCAAATTTACAAAAAAATAGTATGATTTGATTGAAAATAGCTTAGAAAATTTAAAGCGACTTTGCTATAGTTTGTGGAGGAATTCTAAGGCGGTAATTTTGTCTTTTTCTAATTGTTGTTTCAATAGCGTAACCGATTCGAATTTTTGCTCAGCACGAATAAATTGTAACAAATCAACGGCTATTTTCTGTCCATATAAATTGGCGTCAAAATCAAAATAATGAATTTCAATGGATAAATTTTCTCCTTTTACTGTGGGATTAAATCCAATATTCATCATACCAAAAACAATTTTTTTATTTAGGATGCTTTTTACAACATAAACACCATTTCGCGGAATAAGCTTGTAATTTTCCTCGATTTTTAGGTTGGCAGTTGGAAAACTTATCGTTCTTCCTAATTGTTTGCCCTCGAAAACAGTTCCTGATAAAAAATAATTATAACCCAAATACTCATTCGCCAAATTCATATTCCCTTCCTGTAAGGCTTTTCTAATTTTAGTAGAACTTACTGATACAGCTTCAATTTCTTGTACTGAAATTTGTTCTACTTCAAAATTATATTGTTTCCCATAGGTTATAAGATCATCAATATTGGCGGATCTATTTATACCAAATCGATGGTCATGTCCTATAATTATTTTTTTGATATTAAATCGATCTACAAGAACCGTTTTAACAAACTCTTGGGCTGTCAATTTTGAGAATTTTTCATCAAAAGGATGAATGACAAGGTTCTCAAGGCCTATTTTTTCTAACAATTCAATTTTTTCAGAAAGGGTATTCAGTAATTTTAGATCTGATTTTTCTTCTAAAACCATTCGAGGGTGTGGAAAAAATGTAAGAACTAAACTTTCAGAATCATTTTTAGCATTCTTTTGAGTTATTCTTTCTAATATTTTTTTATGCCCTACATGAACACCATCAAAAGTACCCAAAGTAAGTACTGTTTTTTTGGTTGTCCCGATAACTATCGGGATGAAATCGTTTATAGAATGAAAAATCTTCAAAGCAGCTATTTTTATAAAAGTGCGAATTTAAGGCAATAATAGCAGATAAAAAAGGGGATTGAAACAAATCATCCCTTCTTATAAACACGAGGGTAAAAGCTAATTCTTAATGAATTTAAATACTTTTTTTTCATTTCCTTTATAAATTGAAATAAAATAAATACCATTACTCAGAGAAGATGTATTTATGGTTAAATCGATTGCTGTTTTAACCTCTTTTTCACTTATAATTTGACCTAAACTATTAGAAATAATATAACTATTTGGTAGGATACAATTGCTTGTTATAATATTTATGGTTTCTTTTGCAGGAATAGGAAAAATGTAAATATCATTTTCCCTGAGGGTAATATTAAAAGTTATAAAATCAGAATTACCATTACCATCAATAGCAGTTAATGTAATAAGCTGCACAGTTCCGTTACCGAATATAATAGTCCCTTGAAGAGGGTTTTGTGTTAATGTTACGTTTCCACTATCATCCGTAGCAGTAGTAAAAACAGTATAGTCAGGAATAACAAATTCACATTTTGAATCAATATTTTCATCTCTATCAGATATAGTTGTAAGCGTAGGTTTTGTAGTGTCAAAAAGAGAATTAGTTGTAAAGGATTTGCTTTCAGTTGATTTAAAAGAAGCTCCTGAGGTTACTACAGTTCCATCCGATAATTTAATATCATAATAACCTGTGCCGCTATCGCCAGGACTAGTTCCACAACAAATTCCATCATTTCCAGAATCGTTAATAGTAAAAGTATAACATTGATTGCTAGCTAAAACCCAGTTTTTGGTAATCAAGTCGGGGACAGGTGATGTCGCTGGTTTATCCACGAAAGTGTTTAAATACGGAACGCTGCTATACAAAGTGGTTCCAGATGCGTTTTTTAAATTCCAGGTGGTTTCACTACCAAAATAATCACATTGCAACCTAAATGTATAATTCGTAGAAGCGTAATTACTGGGAGCTGATGGCAGCGTATAGGATCCAGTAGCCGTATTATTAGATGCTCTTTGATCGGTAACGTTATTAGCTTTATCAACAGTAATAGCTATTGTTCCGTTTGTAGCAGCATTAATAACCACATTAACTGTAGCAAATTTATTAGTTGCTAATGTTCCTGTCCAAGAAAAAGGAATGTCACTCCCACCATTTATTTTATAATTGCCTGTAACTGATGTTAAAGTAGCACTTCCTCGATTATATATTATTATTTTCTGCGTGGTTTTATTTACATTAGTGCTACAGCTAATTGGCGCGCAACTACTTTCGAATTTTACCTCGGCATCATTCGCAAATAGTGCTACAGCAGTCCCTTTTGAGGATGTTTTTAAACTTAACCTTCGCGCTGAATTATCCATTACAGTATTCATTCTAGTTTTTTGGTTCAATGTAAAAATATTCATGCAGCTATCATCGGTATAATCCATATAATTTTCAATCATGTCTGGCCCAAATTTCAAAGTACAACTATCTATTCCTGTTGGACATCCATAATTTGCATCTTTAGCAACTGGAGTATCATCACAATAATCAGTATTGCTATTACAATTAGAGCCATCGCCCCAAATATGAATTAAACCTAACCAGTGTCCTACTTCATGAGTCGTGGTACGGCCCTTATTATAGGGAGAGTCTAACAAAAAACTAGTTCCTGATCCGCTACCGAAAGAGTTATATCTTATTACAACTCCATCAGTATTAGATCCGCCTCCAGAGGAGCCAATGCCACTTAAACCCGAACCATCAGGAAATTGAGCATAACCTAAAAGTTTGTTGTCAGAAAACTGAACAGTCCACAAATTGAGATATTGAGTAGGATTCCAAATAGTGTTGGGTTTTAATATTGTTTCTATGTCTGAATTTGACCATGAGTCAACACAATAACTTACTCGATCTATTCCATTAGTTGGATTTCCGTTGGGGTCTTGTTGAGCCAAAACAAACTCAATTTCAGTATCTGCACCCACTGAATTTGAATTTTCACCAGGTGTTCCAATCCTCCTTCTATAATCTTGATTGAGAACTGTAATTTGGGATTCTACCTGAATATCACTAATGTTTGGAGCCGTTCCTACTGCTTGCCCATTATAAATAACATGAACTACTACTGGTATAGTAATTATAGCATTAGTTTGGGCAGTTCGCATACTAGATTTTTTTTGAATCAAAGGCGCTAGCCAAGATTCAAATTGGGTATTTGTCATCCTTTTAGGATTCTTTTCTTGCAGAAATTCTTCATACTCTGTTGTAGCGCATCGAATAATTCCATTTTCTGAATTTATCTTTCCTGGACTTATTTGTTTGCCAAACAGGGTTTTAGTTTGTTTGATTTTTTGACCATAAGTAGTGTTTAATCCAAAAAGATAAGTAAATAAAATTGTTATGAAGATAGAAGTGGTTTTTTTGTTTTTCATTATTTTAAGCAAATAGAATTCAAATTTACAAAAATCGGATAAAGAAATGCCATAAAACCCCCATGACTAATAAAGATAGTTTTGAATTTCTCTATTTAACGAAAATTTAGATAGATTAGTATTAAGCAAAAATGGAAAGTATATTTATTCTTTTATAAATTGCAAGGTTTTTTTCTCATCCCCTTTTATTAATATAATGTAATATATGCCGTTGCTTAATGCAGTAGTGTTAACTAATAAATCAGCCTCGCTTTGAATGATCTTTTTGTTGATTGTTTTGCCAAGATTGTCTATAATAATATACCTATTGGGCAATCCATAAAAACTAGGAACATTTATTTTTAATGATTCATTAACTGGGTTTGGATAAAGGTATATTTCACTTGAAGTTTCAAAAGAAGAATTGCTTAAGGTTCCGAAATTAAAACCTTTAGATTCATTATATAAAAAAGTCCCGCCAGATGCAAATACAGTATTATTTTCGTCCTTAAGTGAATAACTTCCAACGCCACCATTAGTATTTATTCCATCTCCATAGGAATCAAAAATGGTAAAAGTATAACATTCAGCATCTTGAAGATTAAAAACCTCAGTTATAGGAAGGTTTAAGTTAGTAGAAGAATCTGTATCAGTATACGGACCTCCACTGTATATTGTTGTTCCAATCCTATTTCTTAAAGTCCAACTTGTTTCGGTACCATCTCTATCACATTGTAATGTTAAAGTGATTTTAGGAGTGGTATTTCCTGATAATTGACTTAAAGGAGCTATAGTAAAATTTTTTGAAGTACTATTGTTTAAAGCATTTAAATCGGGGTTGTTATTAACCGAAGAAATTGTAGTATTAAACAGATGTGTCCCACTTGGGATAACAATTTCTGGAATATTTATTAAAGTAGAAGTGTTTTGAGGCAAACTACCATTCCAATCAAAACTTTTAGAATTTGAATTGTCAATAGAATAAGTTATGACTGCTGTAAATAGATTTGTTGTACCTTTATTTTCGATGTAGAAAGAAGGAGTGAATCCCGAATTACAAGCGCTAGTCGTTATTGAAATATTTCGGACTGCAGCATCTAAGGTTTTGGTAAATCCAGATGTGAATGCATTTGAACTTGGCAATTCTTTACGTCTCGGCGAACTAGTCATAACAGCTGTCATTCGAGTTTTTTGTCCATCTGTAAAGGTATTCATGCAGGCATCGTTCGTGTAATCCATATAGTTTTCAATCATATCAAAACCAATACAGTTTGTGGCGACAACGCATGAATAATTTGGCGCTGTTGAATCAGGTGTATCCGAAGCATAGTCCCCTGAATCAGAATTATCTCCAGTGCATAAATTATCATCACCCCAAATATGCCTTAGCCCTAAATAATGCCCTAGTTCGTGGGTTGTAGTTCGGCCCAAATTAAAATTTTTATTTAATTCAAAAGAGCCATCATTTTCTGCTCGAGATCCAAATGTAATATAATTAATTACTGCCCCATCAGTATTTGCATTGCCTCCATTTGTATTTAAACCACCTAAATTAGAATTGGAAGGAAATTGAGCATAACCTAAAAGTTTGGTATCAGAAAATTGAACAGTCCACAAATTGAGATATTGAGTAGGATCCCATTGTGTGTCAGGCTTTAATATTTCTTCTATTTTTGCTTCTGTCCAATTGGCCTCCAACATATTGAGATGTTCAATACCTGTGGTAAATACACCAAAAGGATCTTGTTTAGCCAAGACAAAATTTATTTGACAATCTACACCACGATTATAATTTGTTGTTCCATAACCAGGGGTGTTAGCTATTCTTCTAAAATCTTGATTTAATACAGTAATTTGAGAAGCAGCCTGAGCATCTGAAATATTTTCAGATGTATGGGAAATACTCGTGTTGACAGCATCTCCGTTATGAATAATATGAATTACAACTGGTATTGTATATGTAGTTGCCTCAGTTCTACTATTTAAATTTTTTTGTTTTTGCACTTCGATAATTGGAGTTAACCATTTTTCAAATTGGGAATTATTCATCCTACTAGGATTTTTTATCTGCAAACGCTCTTCATTTTCTGTAGTAGCACATTTTATTACCCCGTCAATTGGGCTTTTCTTATAGGTGAAACTAGCTTTACTTTTTAAAACTTTTTGTTGACTAAAACCTGAAAAAGATAGGCATAAACAGATAATTAGTAGGAGTATATATTTATTGTTAGATTTATTTTTCATGATAAGTTAAATTATACTCAAAAATATTAATAAATAAGCTATAATAATATTTTTTAACTTTTTTCTATTTTCCATTATAAAGAGTCATGGTGTTTTCTAATCCGGCAGTTCCAAATGACTTTATAATTTCAGAGGCTAATTCTAATCGCTCCTGAAGTTTAGATTTTTCATCATCATTCCATTCTCCTAGAACATAATCTACTTGTTTTCCTTTTTTAAATTCATCACTGATTCCAAATCGAAATCTAGAATAATCGGTTGTGTTTAGTGTTGCATGAATACTTTTGAGACCATTGTGGCCCCCATCGCTTCCTTTTGGTTTTATTCTAATAGTCCCAAAAGTCAAATTCAAATCATCGGTAATAACTAGTATGTTTTCTTTAGGAATATTCTCTTTATCCATCCAGTATTTAACAGCTTTACCGCTTAAATTCATATATGTATTGGGTTTTAAAAGCAAAAAAGTCTTTCCTTTAAATTTGTATTGGGCAAGTGAACCTAGTTTTACGGTTTCAAAAGACACTTCTTCTTTTTTCGCCAAAAAATCGACAATTTTAAAACCAATATTGTGTCTTGTATTCACATATTCAGCTCCAATATTGCCTAGGCCAACTATTAAAAATTTAGTACTCACGATTTTTATATTGTTTTTTTGGTGTTCGTGAACCTCTGCTTTCATACCATCAGTATTATCTTCTACTTCTGTTTTTTGAAAGAGCGCCTTAAACCATTTTATCATTCGGTAAAATTAAACTTATTTTTCGATTTTTTAAAAGCTTCTGACCTTCAAAAGGCTGAAAGTTTTGTTAAACAAAAAAGCACCAGTTGTAAAACTGATGCTTTTTTAAGTATTTGAAAAAATATTATTTTTTCTTTTTTCCTGCAGGTGCTTTTGCTGCTTTTGCTGCTTCTTGAGCTGCTTTCATAGCGGCACGTGAAATCTTCACTTGACAAATTACGGTATTGTCTGGATGTATCAATTTGAAATTGTTAGTTTCAACCTTAGTTACATACAACTTGTTACCCATTTCAAGCTCTGAAATGTTTGCTTCAATAAAATCAGGAAGATTTTTAGGCAAAGCTTTTACTTTAAGTCTTCTTAGATTTAAACGTAAATCCCCTCCTAATAATACCCCTGGTGATGTTCCTACAATTTTAACAGGAACTTCCATAGTGATTTCTTTGCTTTCGTTTAATTGAAAGAAGTCAATGTGTAAAATTCTGTCAGTCACAGGGTGCACCTGAATGTCTTGTAAAACAGCGTTTAAAATTTTTTCTCCAAGGTCAATCACAACGGTGTGTGCGTTTGGAGTGTAAACCAAGCTTTTGAATGCTCTTTCATCTGCTGAAAAATGCACTGGTTGATTTCCTCCGTATAACACGCAAGGAACCGCTCCAGCATTACGTAAGGCTTTAGTCGCAACTTTGCCCACGCTTTCTCTTTCTGATCCTTTAATTGTAATCGATTTCATTGTAAATATATATAGTTAATAAATAAAATACTGCTTTATGCAAAAAGCTATAGGCTTTATGCGAAATGTAATCCCGTTCCGTTTTATGCTTATGGCTAAAAGCATATTGCTTTTTGCTTACGGCTTAAAGCTTTTAGTTACATCAAAAATTTCCCACTGATTGAATTGTTGTTTTGTACCATTTGCATTACTTCGGCAAAAAGCGGTGCGCAACTTACAACTCTAATTTTGTTTGATTCCTTCTTTAACGGAATAGAATCGGTAACAATTAATTCGAGTAATTTCGAATTTTCTATTTTTTCGTAAGCACTTCCAGATAAAATAGCGTGGGTGCAAATCGCTCTTACGCTCAAGGCTCCTTTTTCTATCATTAAATCTGCGGCTTTCGCCAATGTGCCTCCGGTATCAATCATGTCATCTACAAGAACTACATTTCGACCTTTTACTTCGCCAATCAACTCCATAGTGTCGATAACATTGGCTTCTTTTCGTTGTTTGTAGCATATTACCACATCTGACTCCAAGAATTTAGAATACGCATAAGCTCTTTTTGAACCTCCCATATCTGGAGAAGCAATTGTTAAATTTGCTAAATTTAAACTTTCAACATATGGTAAAAATATTGTCGATGCAAAAAGGTGGTCTACAGGTTTTTCAAAAAATCCTTGAATCTGGTCTGCATGCAAATCCATGGTCATTATTCTAGTCGCACCTGCAGTTTCTAATAGTTTAGCTACTAATTTGGCCCCAATTGGAACCCTTGGTTTGTCTTTTCTATCTTGTCTTGCCCATCCAAAATAAGGTATTACGGCAGTTATATGTCTTGCTGAAGCACGTTTTGCAGCATCAATCATCAGTAACATTTCCATCAAATTGTCTGCTGTTGGAAAAGTAGAACAAACTATAAATACCCTCAATCCTCTAATTGACTCTTCGTATGAAGGTTGAAATTCACCATCACTATATTTCGACATTGTGATTTTGCCTAAAGGAATTCCATATTCCTTGGCTATTTTCTCTGCGAGATAAACACTTTGTGAACACGCAAAAATTTTAGCTTCTGGCTCTAAGTGTGACATTTAATTTATTGTTTTTAATCCGCTACGCCTAATACAATTTACTTTGTCATTTATCTAAAGCAAGATGTTAGTATTCGCCTCGGGTATAGTTAGTTAGTGTTTTTCGATTTACCGAGGTGCAAATTTAGTAATAAAATCGAATGTAGAAAGGAATTTTTAGGGTATTTTTTTAGAATTTGTTGTTTTATTTTCTACATTTGCACCGTGTTAAAGGAATAGACGTTTAGTTATTATTAAATATCTCTTTATTGCGTTGAAATAACGGTCGTTATTTTTGTCTGCTAAGCCCGGATGGCGGAATTGGTAGACGCGCTGGTCTCAAACACCTGTGGGAAACCGTGCCGGTTCGACTCCGGCTCCGGGTACAAAAAGCTCTTCTGAAAAGAAGAGCTTTTGTTTTTTACAGGAGACGGGTCAAATTTTTTATTTTGATCCGGCTCCGGGTACAAAAAGCTCATCTGAAAAGAAGAGCTTTTGTTTTTTCTGGAGTTGGGTCAAATTTTTTAATTTGATCCGGCTCCGGGTACTTTAACGGTCAAACTGTATTTTTTTACAGTTTCACCTTTTTTTATTCCTTCTAAACCCATGCTAATCCTAGTCAAAACGTTGATTACTTCATTCATTTCCGCGAAAAAAATACAAAACTGTTTAAAATTACATCCTATGAAAATTGTAAATTTATTCCTGAATTAAAGATTTCAATATCTTATAGATTTAGCTAAAAAAATGCCGTAAAACAACATTTTAGATTCTATCTAAATCAGTCCTATTTATTTTTATGATTTTACCCAATTACAAAGATCTGTCTAAATGCGTGTATCCACCATCAACATAAATTAATTATCGTTCTACCCTGAACTATGTGGTATTTTTTTGCCAATGGATTAATAAGAATTAATAAGAATCCGTGTAATTTTTAAGTTAAAAAATTCGTGTAATTTGTTTCTAACTTTTTTTAAGAATACAAAACACACTCAATTAGGCTAGAACCTCATTTTGTTATAATTAAATTGATTCGAGTACTGTTTAGTTAGAACTATAAAGTCTTAAATGGTGGAGAAAAACGATATTGTAATGGTGACATTTTCATGTATTTTTTGAAAAGCCTCGAAAAATAATAAGCATCATCATATCCTAATTCAGCCGCTATGTGTTTTATTTTCGTTTGAGTAGTCAACAGTAACAGACAAGCCTGTTGCAATTTTAAATGAATAAAATAATCTAATGGCGACATCCCTGTTCTTTTTCGAAAAAGCAAGGAAAAATGAGATGCCGACAGTTTATTCATTGAAGCTAAATCTTCTAAAGTGAGTTTTTCTGCTAATTTGCTCTGCATATAAAAAATGGAACTGGTAATTAAATCATTTTCGACTTGTTTTTTTTCACTATCAGTAGCATCTGGATATAAAAAAGTGGAAATAAAATGATACAAACAAAGATTAGACTTACATAGATTTTCGAATCCAAATCCCATTTCTAAATTCTTGTACATTGTATTCCATAGTTCCAACCCCTTTTCGTTTAATGAAATTTGGGACGGCCCGTCAAGAAGGCCAATCTTAAAACTGCGGTTAAATGTATTGATGTCAAATCCACTAAAATGAATCCAGTATATTGTCCAAGGATCTTGTTCGTCAGCTCCATATCTAAGGTGTTCTTTGGTAGCTGGAATTATAAAATAATCATTGATTCCGACTTCAAAACGTTTCTCATTGATACTGTACCATCCTTTGCCATCCAAACAATAAATAAAAATATTGTCTGAACAGCCGTTTTTTCGTTCCCTAAAATGATAGGTAGCTTTTGGAAAATAACCAATGTGGGTAAGGTATAAATTAGCCAATATTGGATTTTCTTTGATTGCTTTTTTCCAAACGGTTTCAGGCAATGAGATTAGCTTTTCGCCTTGAAATCCATCACGCTGCTTGAATTTTTTCATCTGATCGTTTTAGAGTCCAAAGGTATATTTCTAAATTAGATAAAAAAGCAATTAGTACTAAAGCTTGATATGTTTATATATAATTTCAGCTTTCAAATAATTACAGACACAATTCTATAATTAATTTTTTAAGTAATTTCATTAGTTTTTAGTTGAATATGTCTAAGTTTAATAAAATAAAAAAACAGGATTATTTGAAAACTATACTGATCTTACCGCTTTAATTTAATTTTTAAAATAATCATATAGTTCATTATAATAGTTAAATACGCTATTTATTTGTAAAAAAATATAAATAAATTTGTTTAATGGTTATCTAAAATTGATTTTTTTAAACGTTACTACTAGCCCAAAAAAATAACAGATTATAAACATTAATACAATTTCTAATGATTTTTAAAACTTCAACTGCCGATGCTCGATATCCTTTAGGAAGCGGAGTAGGAAGCGATGCAATACATCGAAATCCTATTTATTCTTATGCAGTAACTCAATTGCACGATGATAGTGGTCATACAGGTGTCGGTTTTGCTTTTACTCTAGGCGAAGGAAATGATCTTGTTTGCAAATCGGCTCATTTTTATGCCGAACAATTAAAGGGAAGGGATATTGAAGAATTAATGTCCAATTTCGGACAGGTTTTTAATGAATTGTCTAATGAACAACAATTTCGTTGGCTTGGTCCGCATAAAGGAGTGGCTCATTTGGGATTGGCTTCGGTTACAAATGCTTGTTTTGATTTGTGGGCAAAAAAAAGAGGGGTTCCGCTCTGGAAATTATTAATCGATTTAACACCAGAGGAAATTGTAAATACTTTGGATCTTTCTTATCTAGAAGATGAAATGACCCGTGAACAAGCTATCGACTTATTAAAGTCGAATGTGAACGGGAAAGAAGCACGTTCAAAAATCATTGAAAAAGGATATCCTGGTTACGACACATCCATTGGTTGGTTTAATTATAGTGACGAAAAAGTAAAAGAAAATATTCATAAAGCAATCGCTGAAGGTTTTACAGCGATGAAATTGAAAGTAGGCTCTAAAGAATTTGACCGAGACATTCGTCGTTCGCATTTGGTTAGAGAAGTTGCTGGTGATAATGTCACAATTATGTTAGATGCCAATCAGCAATGGACTTTGCCGCAAGCATTGGAAATTTGCCCTCAATTTTTGTCGATGAATCCGTATTGGATTGAAGAGCCAACGCATCCCGATGATATTTTGGCACACAAAGTTTTGGCCGAAGCTATTGCACCAACCAAATTAGCCTTAGGAGAACACGTTCCGAACCGAATTATTTTTAAAAATTACCTTCAAACCAAAAGTGCAGGATTTATGCAGGTAGATGCTGTAAGAGTTGGCGGAGTAAGTGAGTTTATTTCTGTGAGTTTATTGTGTAAAAAATACGGAATTCCGGTCGTGCCTCACGTTGGCGATATGGGGCAGTTGCATCAACATTTGGTTTTATTTAATCATATTTCTATGGGACACGAAGCTTTATTTTTGGAACATATTCCGCATCTTCAAAAACATTTTGTCCATCCAGTAAAAATTGAAAATGGGGTTTATATAACACCAATGGAACCCGGAAGTAGTTGTGATTTAAAAAAATTAGTGTAGTAACAGAAATAAATTAAACAGCAATGATAGAATCTACAGACCTTATTATTAGTATTTTGTACGTGTTAGGTATCTTGGCAGTAGGGTTATGGTACGGAATTCGTCATAAAAAGAAAAGTAAAGATAATGCCGCTGGAGAATACTTTCTTGCTGGTAAATCGTTGAAATGGCCAGCGATTGGCTTGGCATTATTTGCTACCAATATTTCAACAGTTCATCTGGTAAGTCTTGCTCAAAGTGGTTTTGATTCGGGTCTGCTCAATGGTAATTTCGAATGGATGGCTGCTTTCACTTTGATTTTATTGGCGTTGTTTTTCTCTCCATTTTATATTAAATCAGGAGTTGCTACTTTACCTGATTTCTTAGAAAAGCGCTATGATCGTTCCAGTCGTGACTGGTTAGTATTTGTTTCTATATTATCCGCAATAATAATTCATATTGCGTTTTCGATGCTAGCTGGAGGGATTGTTCTAAAAACCTTATTTGGGGTAAATATGTACACTAGCGTAATCGTTATTTCTGTAATCACAGCAATTTACACCATTGTTGGAGGGCTAAAGGCGGTGGTAGTAACCGAGTCTATTCAAACAGTAGTGTTAATTCTAGGTGCTACAATTATAAGTTTTGCAGCTTATTTTAAAATGGGAGGATGGGAACCAATGGTTAACGTATTGCAAACAACTAATCAAATGGACAAGTTATCGATGCTTCGTCCGCACGGCGATGCTAGCGGGATGCCTTGGTATGCAATTCTTTTGGGTTATCCTGTACTTGGAATATGGTATTGGTGTGCAGACCAAACGATTGTTCAGCGGGTTTTGGGAGCAAAGGATGAAAATCACGCCAGAATAGGCCCTTTGTTTTGTGGGTTTATCAAAATATTACCTGTTTTTATTTTTATTCTTCCAGGCTTGTTTGCCTATACATTGGCACAATCAGGGAAGTTAGACATTAGTGCATTACAATCTGTTGATGAGGCTGGAAAGGTGGTTGTAAACAGTAAAGGAATTTACACCTTGATGATCACTCAATTATTGCCTACGGGACTAGTCGGAATTTTAGTAGCTGCATTATTATCAGGTTTAATGAGCCAAATTTCTGGAGCCTTAAATTCCATTTCAACTATGGTGGGCTATGACATTTACAAACGGTACCGTCCTGATACTAATGATGAAAAATTGGTTCAAGTTGGCAAAATTTCAGCTGGAGTTGCCTTGGTATTTTCTCTCGCTTTATTGCCTTTGCTGAATCGGTATGAAAGTATCTTCAATGGATTGAATGATATTATTGCACATATTGCGCCTCCAATTACCTGTGTATTCCTCTTGGGTGTATTTTGGAAAAAAGCATCCGCTGAATCTTCAAAACTCACGCTTTGGATTGGGTCGGCACTTGGAGCGGTTGTTTTTGCTTCAAATAAAATATTTGTCGACACCGCTTTAGCCCACATTCCTTTTATGATGATGGCCTTTTACCTTTTTGTGGCTTGTTTGGTAATGCAAGTTAGTTTTTCTTATATATATCCCGTTAGACATACGGCTGAAAGTGAAAAACTATATTGGAAATCAATAGGCGAACCATTAGAAAGTAAAGGTTGGCCTGGTTTAGGAAATTATAAAACGCTATCTGTGATTTTATTGTTGTTGATGGGAGTTTTATTTTGGGTCTTTAGATAATTAAATAAAAAATTAACGTATTAAAAATATAGTATATGAGAGCAAATTTTGTTTTAGCAGTTTTAGTATTCTTGTCTTTGATCTCTTGTAAAGAAGATAAAAAGTCAAACGAAGATGAGATTAAGTCAGAAAATAAAGAATTGCCGACTGCTCCAAAACGCTTTGGTATGGTAACGGGAATCAAGCCAGATAAAATTGAATATTACAAAAAATTGCATGCTAATGCTTGGCCAGCGGTTCTTAAGAAAATCAAAGAATGTAACATTCAAAACTATTCAATCTACATTCAAAAAATTGAAGGCAAGTATTTTTTGTTCAGATATTTTGAATATGTAGGTGCAAATTTTGATGAAGATATGAAAAAAATGGCTGCCGATAGTACAACGCAACTTTGGTGGAAAGAGACTGATCCTACACAAATTCCATTACCGGAAGCGGCTATCAAAAAGCAAACTTGGACCAATATGGAAGAAGTATTTCACACTAATTAATAATACCATTTAATGATGCAACAACTAGCTAATAAAGTTATTTTCCTAACGGGAGGCTCAATGGGTATTGGTCTAGAATGCGCAAAAAAATATGCCGAAGCAGGAGCAAAATTGGTCATTATGGCAAACGACAAAGCATCGTTAGAAACCGCAATTGCTATTTTAGGAAAAGAACACAGCGCATTTTTTGGAGACATATCGAATGAATTGGATGTTAAAAACGGCATCGAGTTGGCATTAAACAAATACCAGAAAATAGATGTTATTCACAACAACGCTGGCATTGCCAATCCTGCAAAACCATTGCACGAAACTAATGATGCAGAGTGGCAAAATCTATTTGATGTAAATCTTAAAGGAATTTTATACACCACCAGATTCGGCTTGGAATCTTTAAAGCAAACACAAGGCTGTATATTAAACACAAGCAGTTTAGTGGGCGAAATAGGGCAAGAAAATCACGCCGTTTATGCTGCGACAAAAGGTGCAGTCAATGCCCTAACAAAATCAATGGCTTTAGATTATGCTAAATATAAAATTAGAGTCAACGCTATCTCGCCAGCTGGAGTTTGGACACCAATGCTAAGACAGTGGGGCAAAGCACAAGAAAATCCTGAAAAAATTGAAAAATATTTAGACGATATTCACATTTTAGGCCATTGCCCAGAAGGTGATGTCATTGCCGATGCTTGTGTCTTTATGGTTTCTGAAAAAGCACGATTTATTACTGGTCACATCTTGCCTGTTAGTGGTGGAGCCGAATTGGGATACCGCCGAACAGATTGAAACAAGTTATCCTCTATTATAAATATTTTTTTCTACAAAGCCCTATCCAAATGCGTGTATCCACCATCAACATAAATTAATTGACCAGTGGTATGACTTGACTTTTCTGACAACAGAAAAACAACCATATTGGCTATTTCTTCGGCGGTGGTCATTCTTTTTTCGAAAGGTATTTTATCGGTGATTTCTTTTAGTTTTTCTTCTGGATCATCAAAAGTCCGTATCCAATTTTCATACAATGGCGTATAACATTCTGCCACAATTACAGCATTTACCCGAATTCCATAAGGCAATAATTCGACTGCCCATTCGCGAGTCAACGCATTACGACCACCGTTAGAGGCGGCATAAGCTGAGGTGTTTCCTTGTCCTGTATCGGCTGTTTTGGAACCAATATTCACTATGCTTCCTTTAGACTTTTTCAATTCGGGCAAAGCGTGGTGCGCCATCAAATAATAATGCACTAAGTTTTTGTGCAACGAAGCCATAAAATCAGTATAATTTCCTGATTCAAGACCCACTCCGTCATTGGCTCCTGCATTATTTACCAGTCCATCAATTCTTCCGCATTGTGCGATGACACTTTCAATCGCTTTTTTGCAATCATCTGGGTCAGATAGTTCCGCTTGAACACCAAAAGCGGTGTACCCTAAAGCTTCTATTTCCTTGATAGCATTCAGATTATCGACTTCTTTTCGTCCAATAATTACTGGAATTGCACCTTCTGCAGCCAGCACTTTGCAAATTCCCAAACCAATGCCTTTTGCTCCACCTGTTACAACAATTACTTTGTCTTTTAAGTTTAAATTCATCTTTTCTATTTTAATGGAATAACTATTTTTTTTGGTTGTTGATCTCGCATAATATTCAACCTCATTTTTCCGGTCCAACTTTTTCCTTGATAAAGACTAATCAGCCCAAATATATCATTTATCGCTGTTTCGTCTGAACCTATAATAACATCTTTTGGCAATAACCCTGATTTAAGCAGAGTCGATTCATTGATAGAAACCACAACCACACCGCTTTCTGATGCTAAGCCAAATGCGGAACGATCGCCTAAACCACTGACATTTCTAATCATAACGTCAAGCCATTCCGTTTGCCTATCTTTATTATCCTTAGAATCTAAAGGAAGTTGTAGTTTCGGAATCGTAACTTTTAATGCTTTTTCTTTTAATTTTGGGTCTAAAACGCCTATGTTTTTAGTATCGATATTTTTGAAACCAACAGCAAAGGCTGGACTTTTTTCATTTAAAGTATAATCTCCAGTAGCTGCATTCAAAAACATAGGATTTCCTGATGAACTATTGGTATCTGTTCCCTTTTTTTGTGATTTTTCTAAAGAAATTAAATCAGGAAAAAAATTAAAATCAACTTCTTTTCCCCATTTCGAAATTAAAATAGGGTAGTAATTTCGGGTAACAATATTTCGCCTAAAAATATCTTCACTCGCCGCAAACCAAACGTGAGGATGAAAAGAATTGTTAATCATTATATTGTTTTCGACTGTTCTAAAAAATCCCTCACGAAGTTTGATTCCTCCATTCAAACAAATATTGTTGTAGATATGATAATTGGACGAACCGTCGTCTAAGTCGATATCCCAGCCGTGATCGCAACGAAATCTATTGTTGTGAATACTAGTTGTTTTTTGTGCATCGAGTAAAATAATTTCAGGATGAACAGCGGTTATGCTATCCATATATTTCCTTTTGGCATTCCAAAATCGATCTCGTCCCCACGAATTAAACGCGCCGTGATCACCCGTTTCTTGAACCGTATTGAAAACATCGTTAAAAGCGATCTCGTGACCGCCCCAGCATCCGTCCCCAATATTAATTCCTGCTCGAGGCGTATTGTATATGGTATTGTTTATTACAATAATACTTTCAGACATTGAAATTTCAACTCCTGTTGCTTGTTTTTCAATTTGACCAATAGTATGAATAAGATTGTTATAGACTACACAATTTTTGGGATATAAATTATTTTTTGGACCTGGTGTTTTATCAATTTTTTGGTAATCTAAAAATTGCTCATATTTAAAAGCAGGTGAACGAACCGCTGAAATATCGCCTACAAAACAAATGCCGCTTCCGCCAATGTCTTGAATATGATTTTGTTCGATAGTTGCATTTCTGTTAAAACCGGTTACCATAATCGCCGTTCCGCCTAGTTGAGAAAATTCGCAATTCGCAATGCTACAATCTATTGTGCCTTCTAAAGTTATTGCCCCAGCCCTGTGCAGCATCCAATCGCTTCGCAATAATGGTTCGTGTTTTTCCATTAAAACACGCTTGGTGCCCACGAACTTAATTTTGCTAATCGAAATGTTTTTTATCGAATTTATTTCATTTCCCTTCAAGGAAAATATGTTTTTTAGATTAGAAAATTCAACTACTGTATTTTCTAGGTTCTCATTTTCAATTGGATAATAATACACCGTTTGTTCTGCTTTATTGTAAAACCATTCTCCTGGAGCGTCAAGTTCTTCAAAAATATTTTCTACAAAACGATGTTTCGGATGCAATGGCGATGGGCGATTATTTTGCCAGCCGCCTTCTTTTTTCAAATTGCCTTTATCATCTTTTCCGGTTATTAGATAATGAAAACTTCCCCATTCGCCTGAATGTAAAGCGTGTAAAAAACCTCCCGCGGGATTTGACCATTGTTTCACTCTTTCTGGACTAATTGCATCTTCCGCCGTTCCTTTAAAAAAATGTGCGTTACTGTCATAGTTAGGATAACGCGCCATTATGGATGTACCTCCATTAACGAACATTGCGTCAGGATCGAAATCTAAAATAACTTTAGCCGAAAAAATGGTGGAGTCGTACTTCGACCAAGTCAATGTTGCTTTTTTAGCGCCGCTAATGCTTACTTCTTCATTTTCATAGGCCGTAATTTGAATCGCTTTATTTTTAGTTTCGTTAGCATTTAAAACTAGGGTTGATTCCGGATAATAAATTCCTTTCCTCAAGAAGATAGCAACTTTCTTAGTGCCGTATTTTTGGGTATTTTGTATGGCTTTTGCTAGCGTTTGTAGAGGTTTTTCAATACTTCCATCATTTTTATCGTTCCCATTTGTAGCCACAAAAATTTTCTTCTGTGCCAAAACAGAATTTAGAAATACCAGTTGTAAAATAAGTAAAACCGTTTTCTTCATTTTTTAAATGTTGTAAAATTCTATGGCATTTCCGCTCCAAAATTGTTCTTGATTGCTTTCTGGAAATTTAGAAAAATAATTAGTTACGATTTCCAAAGTTTGGGCATAATTAGCTGCTAATAAACAAACTGGCCAATCGCTACCAAAGAGCAAACGATCGATTCCAAAAGCTTCAGTCACTACATTTAAGCAATAGGTAAAATCGGCTTCAGTCCAATTATTCCAATCGGCTTCGGTAACTAAACCCGAAACTTTACAATATACATTGGGACAAGTTGCTATTTCTCGAATTCCTTTTTCCCAATCTAAAAATTCTTTATTCTTAAAATCAGGCTTTGCCAAATGGTCGATTACGAATTTTTGATTTGGAAAACGTTTCACAAACTCAAAGGCAACAGCTAAATGTTTAGGCAAAATTAAAATATCATAGGTAAAATTATACTGTTCTAATTGCGCAATTCCTTTGGAAAAATCTTCTTGTAAAAGGAAATTTTCATCCGATTCGCCTTGAACAATATGCCTAAAACCTTTTAGTTTTTTAAACTGTGAAAAATAGTTTAATCTCGATGTTATATTTTCTCCACGCAAATCAATCCAGCCCACAACGCCTTTGATGAAATCATTATCTTTTGCTAATTCTAATAAAAAATGGGTTTCTTCTTCGCTTTGATCAGCTTGAACCGCAATACAACCGTCAACACCATTTTCTTGAAGTAATGGCAGAAAATCAACGGGCAGAAAATCACGCTGAATGATTTTCATATCATCCGAAATCCAAGCGTCTTTGACGGGATGGTATTTCCAAAAATGTTGATGACTGTCTATTTTTTTCATTTAACGCAAAGCTTTATTTTTTTGCCACAGATTCACAGATTAGAAAATATTTTTTAAAATCTGTGAATCTGTGGCTAATTTAATTAGTAAAAGTCAAGGAGCGTCAATTATCACAATTCAAATATTTTCTCCATCAACATCCATTTCTCACCTGGTTTTGCCCAAGGCAATGCTTGTTGAAATTTCCACATCAGATCCTCCCATTCCTGAACTTTGGGATTATTGGCATCCATTGCCGATTTTTTCTCGAAAGAAAAATCTTCATCAGCTTCGACAATCATAAACATTCGATTTCCTACGCAGTAAATTTCTAGTACTTCAATACCTGATACTTTTATACTTTCGATAATTTCTGGCCATACTTTTTGGTGATGCGCTTTGTATTTTTGCATCAATTGGGCATCGTCCATGAGATCTAAAGCCAAGCAAAATTTTTGAGTTGCCATATTATTTATAAGCTACCGCTAGTTGTTTGCTACTTCCCAATCCGTCTATTCCTAATTCAATCACATCACCCGCTTTTACATAAATTGGGTTGGGTTTAATCCCAAGACCAACTCCGGGAGGCGTTCCTGTACTAATTACATCGCCCGGAAGCAAAGTCATAAACTGACTTAAATAATGTACCAAAAACGGAATTTTGAAAATCAAATTGGAAGTATTGCTACTTTGAAATGTTTTTCCGTTAACCGTCAACCACATCGACAAATTATCGACATCTGCTATTTCATCCGTAGTAGCCATAAAGGGTCCAAGTGGTGCGAAGGTATCGCAACCTTTCCCTTTTGCCCATTGTCCGCCACGTTCTAATTGATAGGCTCTTTCGCTATAGTCGTTGTGCAAACAATAACCTGCAACATAATCCATCGCATCGGCTTCTTCCACATAACTGGCTTTTTTACCCATGACAAATGCCAATTCGATTTCCCAATCTGTTTTTTCGCTGTTTTTTGGAATGATTAAATCATCATTGGGTCCACACAAAGCGGTAGTTGATTTAAAGAAAATTATAGGTTCATCTGGAATCGGCGCGTTGGTTTCGCGACAGTGATCCACATAATTCAGACCAATGCAGATGATTTTAGAAGGCCGAGACACTGGCGAACCCAAACGAACAGAAGCTTCCACTTCCGGCAACTCGGGATTGCTTTCTAAGGCTATTTTTAGTTTTTCTAATCCATTTTCTTCAAAAAATGCTTCATTGTAATCTGCAACAATGGAAGAAACATCAAATCTTTTTTCTCCAATTAAAATACCTGGTTTCTCTTGACCAGCTGCTCCAAAACGTATTAATTTCATTTTTTCTAGTTTTTTATAAATGTAATTCAATAATTTTATTATCAGTACCTAAATTGTAATTTGCCCTAAGGTTTAAATACTCGAAGTAAAATATATTTTCTATTTCAATATCCATTCAATAATTGAAATCCCAACTTTCGACTTTAATACCGCTAAGGATACTATTATATAACAGTTAGTTAATGAGGCTCTTTTTACTAATTATTTAATTTAATAAAACCGCCATCAATAGGATAATCGCAGCCGGTTATAAATCCGGATTCATCGCTGCATAAAAACAAAGCCAGTGCAGCTACTTCGTCTGGTTTTCCCATTCGACCAATTGGTTGTGATTTGGATAATTTATCGAACATTTCGGTTTCCTGACCGGGATAATTTTTGGCAATAAAACCATCAACAAAAGGCGTATGCACTCGCGCAGGAGAGATGGAATTGCAACGAATATTTTCGCTCATATAATCTCTGGCTACTGATAAAGTCATTGCCATTACAGCACCTTTGGCAGTAGAATAGGCAAATCGATCGGGTATCCCCACCCAAGCCGCAATGGATGCCATATTAAGAATTACTCCGCCTTTTGATTTTCGGAATTGCGGAATGGCCGCATGCAAACAGTTGTAAACGCCTTTTACGTTTACATTCATAATGCGGTCAAAATCGGTTTCGGGAGTGGTATCCACTTTGCCAACGTGGGCAATTCCAGCGTTGTTTACCAAAATATCGAAAGCTCCAATTTTTTCAAAAGTGGCCAGTACAGCTTCGTGACTGGCGACATTGCAAGCGTGTGATACTACTTTTCCTCCATCAGCTTTAATTTCAGTAACTGCTTCTTGTGCACTTTCTTCGGACAGTTCAATGATATGAACTTCGGCTCCTTGTTTGGCAAATAAGGCTGCAATAGCTTTTCCTATTCCGCTGCCACCACCTGTAATTACCGCTTTTTTGTTTTGTAATGAGAACATATTTTCGATGTTAAATTTGATTTTTTTATTTGAAGCTTCGCTTCGTTTTTTTTGCCACAGATTACACGGATTAACACAGATTTTCATTTATAATCTTCCGTAAATTCGCAAATTGTATTTCTAATTATGAATCTATTTAATTTGTGAATTTCAATCAACTTTTTTATAACGAAACTCCTCGTTTCCAAGGAATAAAATCATCTTGATTTAATAGAACTGCTTTTGGAATAATTTCGCCACTTGCCGCTTTGATGCAATAGTCTAGAATGGCTTCCCCCATTTCTTCAATTGTTTTTTCACCACTAATTACGGGTCCACAATCAATATCGATAATATCCTTCATTTTTTTGGCTAAAATAGAATTAGTTGCTACTTTAATTACGGGACAGACTGGGTTACCTGTTGGCGTTCCCAAACCTGTTGTAAATAAAATTAAAGTAGCTCCTGCTGCCGCTTTTCCTGTGGTTGCTTCTACATCATTTCCGGGAGTGCAAACCAAACTTAATCCTGATTTTGTGACTGGTTCGGTATAATCCAAAACATCTACAACAGGCGCAGTTCCGCCTTTTTTGGCTGCACCAGCACTTTTTATAGCATCGGTGATTAAGCCGTCTTTGATATTCCCAGGCGATGGATTCATATGAAAACCAGAACCTACTCGATGGGCCAAATCATCATAAGAGCGCATTAAATTGATAAATTTATTGGCAGATGCTTCTGTTTCACAACGGTCAATCAAGTTTTGTTCTACGCCACACAATTCAGGGAATTCAGCAAGTAATACTTTTCCACCCAAGGCAACCAATAAATCGGCAGTATACCCTACCGCAGGATTAGCAGAAACACCACTAAAACCATCACTTCCTCCACATTTTACGCCGATACATAATTCACTTAATGGAGCTGGTGTTCTTTTTATTTTATTAATTTCAATTAATCCTTCGAATGTTTTTTTGATGGCATCGGTTACTAATTGTTCCTCACTTTGGGCATTTTGTTGTTCAAAAACGAATAAAGGCTTGTCAAAAAACGGATTTTGCTTTTTGACATCATCTATAAAATTTTGCACCTGCAAATGCTGGCAACCCAAACTCAAAAGGGTAATTCCCGCTACATTGGGATGGTTTGCATACGAAGCCAGTAAAGAACTAAGCGTTTCCGAATCTTGACGTGTGCCACCACAACCACCTTGATGATTTAGAAATTTTATGCCGTCTACGTTTTTAAATATGCGATTGGCTTTGGTCGTTGGCATTAAATCAATTTTAACCTTTTCTAAGTCTAATCCGTTTTTGTAGGCTTGTAATAATTGATGCGTATACTGCGTGTATTTGTCACTCACCGAATAGCCCAACTCATTTTGCAAAGCCTCCTTTATCACATCAAGATTACGGTTCTCGCAAAACACCGTGGGAACAAAAAGCCAGTAGTTGGCAGTTCCTACCCGGCCGTCCTTTCTTTTATATCCATTAAAAGTACTGTTTTTATATTTAGATACATCAGGAATCTTCCAGGAGTAATCTACCTGACGATAGCCATAAGGTTCTGCCGCATGTTTCAGGTTATCGGTAGTCATTAAACTGCCTTTGGCAACATCACACTGCACTTTTCCAACCAATACACCGTACATTATTACTTCATCACCGACACTTAAATCGGTTGTGTAAAATTTATGTTTTGCCTTAATGGCATCTTGAAGAATATAGGTATGTTCTCCAAAAACTACCTTTTCTCCTTTTGGTAAATCGATTAAAGCCACCAGTGCATTATCCTCTGGGCTCATTTTAACCACTATTCTTTTTGCTTTGTTTTCTAACATTGTATTTTAAATAAAATTATACTTTATTTGTTTTATGCCCATTAAAAGCAAACAAAAGTATTACTGCAAAACAGCTCAAGGGTACTATATATCCGTTTTGAATATTAGCTGTCGCATCCGAAATCATGCCCATTACTGGAGGCAAAAGTGCACCACCCACGATAGACATAACAATCAAGGAAGATCCAATTTTAGTATTATGCCCAAGCCCGTCAATTCCCATGGAGAAAATAGTTGGAAACATAATACTCATAAAAAATGCAATGGCAATTAAAGTATAAACTACAACCATTCCCGTTCCCATTATTGCCATAATTGATAAAAGAATATTGATGGTCGCATACACTATTAATAATTTTCTCGGTTGAATATATTGCATAAGGAAGGTACCTGCGAAACGACCTAACATAAATGTCAATCCATAAAATCCTAAATATTTTGCTGCAGTTCCTTCTTCCAAACCAGCCGTTGTGGTAGCCATTTTAATAAAAAAACTTCCTACGCAAACCTGAGCACCAACATAAAAAAATTGAGCCAAAATTCCCCATCTTAATCGCATTGAGTTTAACGCTCCCTTAAAACTTGCCCCCTCAGCTCCCTCAACATCTTCATCTTTAACATCCGGCATATTGGTAAAGTAAAAAACCACGGCCACGGCCAAAATAATCAATCCCAAAATAAGGTAGGGCATTTTAACGCTCGCCGCTTCATTTAAAAGATAGGCATGCAATTCGGTTGGCGACATGGCGTCAGTCTCCGCCTTGGTCAAGTTTTTTCCGGACAATATCATCGGACCAATATAGGCTGGAGCTATAAACGCAGCCAGTCCGTTAAAGGATTGCGAAAAATTCAATCTTTTTGTTGCGGTTTCAGCAGGACCTAATATAGTTACATAAGGGTTGGCAGCTGTTTCCAGAAAAGTCAATCCACATGCGATAATGAATAAAGCACCCAAAAAATAGATGTATTGCAAAGAGTTTGCCGCAGGTACAAATAATATGGAACCGATGCCAAACAGGATTAATCCAATCATAATTCCCGATTTATAGCCATACTTACGCATAATATAACCCGCAGGCAAAGCCATAACAAAATAGGCAATAAAAACAGAAGAGTCTATCAAGGACGATTGCAAATCAGAAAGATTGAAAGCTTTTCTTAAATGAGGAATTAAAATAGGGTCTAAATTGTGGACAAATCCCCAGAAAAAAAATAAACTGGTAACTAATATAAATGGAAACATCCAATTTTTTTTCTCGTTGAAAACGTTTGGATTTTGACCATTAGACGGGGATGATAGTGCCATAATTTTTTTATTAAATTAATACATTTTTTGAACTCGAAAGGTATAATTAGTAAAGTATCGTTATTAATTCAATATTATCTTTGTTTAATTATTAATTACCTTAGCCAAAAAAAATGAAAATCGAAAAAACGAAAATAACCTCCTATCAGAACAGCTCTGTTTCTGTTATTTCTCGTGAAGATTCTTTTTTTCAGGCTCCATTCCATTCACATCCTGAACTCGAACTGGTCTATATTAAAGAGAGTTACGGCAAAAGAATTGTGGGCAATTCGGTAGAACAATTTGTACCTGGCGACATGGTATTCTTGGGTTCTGACATTCCGCATGTTTGGCTAAATGATGAAATTTATTATCAAGGCATCAGCTCCTTAAAGGCCAAAGCAATCGTAGTTTATTTTAGCAAAGAAATCTTTGGGCCCCTCTTTTATGAATTAAAAGAAACACAAAAGATTATTAATTTGTTTAGCCAAGCCGAAAAAGGATTGTCTGTTACAGGAAAAACAAATGAAAAAATTGCAAAAAAATTAGAGAAGCTTACAACCAAACAAAATTTCGAAATTATTGTAGGTCTTTTTGAGATACTCTCTATTCTTTCTGAAAGTGATGAAATTAATTTTATTAACAGCGAAGCCTACTCTCCTGTAAATAGCCAAGTGAAAAACGATCGCCTTTTGGACGTTTTCGAGTATGTAAAAGAAAATTATAAGGAAGAAATTTCACTTATTGAAATTGCTGAAATTGCTCATCTAACTCCAACCTCTTTTTGCAGAATGTTTAAAGTAAAAACAAAAAAAAGTTTTGTGGAGTATTTGAATGCCATTCGGGTTTCCAATGCCTGTAAATTGCTTATTGAAACAGAAAAGGGAATTTCTGAAATAGGATATGAATGCGGTTATAAAACTGCCTCTAATTTTAATCAGCTATTCAAAAAACTTACAGGAACAACTCCTAAAGAATACCGCAAAAATGCTGATAATTAAAGTTGTGTTTTATGGTATTTTTTTGATACTGTATCAAATAATAAGAGCAAAAAAATAAAGCTTTGTTTACAACGATTTTATCACATAAGTCACGATTCCCCAAATGATGAGTTCATTTTCCTCGGTGACTTTTATGGGTTGGTAATTGGGGTTTTCAGGCATAAGATACAAGCATTTTTTTTCGACCTGAATGCGTTTTACGGTGAATTCTCCATCGATGAAGCAAATGGCAATTTTGTTGTTTTGTGGTTCTAAGCTTCGATCCACCACAAGGACATCTTTGTCGTTGATACCGGCGTCAATCATCGAATTTCCTTTGACTTTTATGTAAAAAGTAGCCAAAGGATTTTTGCACAAAGCGGTATTCAAATCAATACTGTTTTCCATAAAATCAATGGCAGGCGACGGAAATCCAGCCGAAACGCCTTCCTGAATTATCGGAATTCTGATTTCACTGTCCAAAACAGGACGGAAGAAGGTTAGTTTTTGAGCTTTGTTTACTGGCATCGTATTTCGAGAATATCGTTAAAATTTGTGGTGTATTTGGGCGACAAATGATTCTGTTTCATATTCCAAGTCAAATCTAAATTCTGACTGGCTAATTTTATTTTTTTGTATCCAATTTTGTTATTCAGATGATCCATGACTTTCATCAATGCCAAATGTTTTGGGTTTTCTTCATCGAATAATTGCAATTGTTTTCTGTTTTCGTCAATCAATTCGGTGACAATTACACCCGCTTTTTTGAATTTCAAGCCTTCATTTCCCTGATGCAATTTTTTGAGCATCGCAATAGCGGTATTCGAAATGGTTAAAGTGGAATTTGTAGCAAAAGGCAGTGTTACCGCCATATTAAAATAATATTTTGAGGTTTGCACACTATGCCTGTCGATGACCAACATCACAATAATAGTATGACAACACGAATGTTGCTTTCGCAGTTTCTCTGCACAAACCGAGGCAAATGTCGCCACACGTTCGCGCAACAAATCAAATTCTGCAATTTGTTTGGGAAAACTTCTGGTGGTGGCAATGCTTTTCTTTTGGTCTGGAATGGGTTCCAAGTCTAAAACCGACTTTCCTTCCAATTCATATTTCAATCGAAGCCCAATGACGCCCATTTCTTTTTTAATCCAAGCTTCGTGTTGCGGTTGAATAAAGTCGAAAGCGGTATTGATTTTTCGGAGTTTTGCTTTTTTAGTCGTTCGGTATCCAATGCCCCAAACGTCTTCTATTTTTGTCCATTTTAGGGCTTTGATGCGTTTTTCTTCGGTGTCTATTATATAAACACCTTGGGTTCTGTCTTGGAATTTCTTGGCAATTTTATTAGCTACTTTTGTTAAAGTTTTGGTTTCGGCAAAGCCAACACAAACTGGAATCCCAACCCATTTTTGAATTCTTCTTTTCATTTGAAGACCATAATCGTGATAGCCTAAAATACGCATGCCGTCAAAATTAAGGAATGCTTCATCGATGCTATAGATTTCTAAATTTGGGGTAAACTGACCCAAAATTTTCATCACTCGATTACTTAAATCACCATAAAGTGCATAATTTGAAGAGAAAACATGTACATCTTTTTCTCGAATTAAATCTTTTATTTGAAATAACGGAACACCCATCGCAACACCAAGCGCTTTGGCTTCGTTACTTCTTGAAATTACACAGCCGTCGTTGTTGGATAAAATTACAACAGGTTTTCCGTTGAGTTTCGGTTGAAAAACACGTTCGCAAGAAGCATAAAAATTGTTACAATCGACTAAAGCATACATCTTGTAAAATTACAGAATAGTCGATGATTGTAATCGGGATAAAAAGTTAATTTTATAAATTGTTGATAAATAAAAAGAGAGTTTTTTTTAGAAAAAAAGCCTTAATGCTTTAGAATGTTTTCAATAGCTAATAATTCTTCTTGGGAGAAATTCAAATGATTCAAGCTGTCAATATTATTGAGCAATTGATTAACCGAGCTAGCACCAATGAGCACCGATGTTACTCGCTTGTCTTTTAGCAACCAAGCAACGGCCATTTGTGCTAAAGACTGGTTTCGTTCAATTGCAATACTATTTAATTGTATTATTTTTTGAATTTTTTCTGGAGTAATATTTTTTGGATTTAAAAAGCTATTGGGTTTTGAAGCCCTAGAGTTTTCAGGAATTCCTTTCAAGTATTTATCGGTTAAAAGTCCTTGTTCTAAGGGTGAAAAAGCAATCAAACCGACTCCTTTTTCTTCGAGAACATCTAGTAATCCAGCCTCTACCCAACGATCAAACATAGAATATCTCGCTTGATGAATTATGCAAGGAGTTCCTAGTTGTTTCAAAATTGTGGTTGCCTCTTGAGTTTGTTCCGCATTATAATTGGATATTCCTGCGTATAAAGCTTTACCACTTCTTACAGCATAATCTAATGCCCCCATCGTTTCTTCGAGAGGTGTTTCTGGATCGAATCGATGCGAATAAAAGACATCAACATAATCGATATTCATTCGTTTTAAACTTTGGTCTAAACTCGACAACAAATATTTTCTAGAACCCCAATCACCATAGGGTCCAGGCCACATACCATAACCCGCTTTGGTCGAAATTACAATTTCATCTCGAAGGTTTCCATGAAAATTATTTTTTAAAATTTTACCAAAATTGGTTTCAGCCGAACCTGGAATAGGGCCATAATTATTAGCCAAATCAAAATGAGTAATGCCTTTATCAAAAGCTTCTCTGGCGATTTTTTCCGCATTTTCAAAATTATCTACTGAACCGAAGTTATGCCATAATCCTAAGGAAATTTGCGGCAATAGTAACCCGCTTTTTCCACACCTGTTGTAATTCATTTTACTTATATTTAAATTTGGAGTCATGCTTTCACAAGCTCAAGTTATTTTGATTTTTTTCTTAGTATAAAACTAGTTTTTTTTTTTGAAATGCTAACTTAAATATTTCAAAATTCACCCAAAATCTTATCCATCACCCAGCTGGTATGTATGGAAGAAAAATCAGCTGAAGGATGTTCACGATTACCCAAAAGATGTTCTCGAATTCTTTCCACATGATGTATTTGTACGTTTTCTGGATGTTCTATAAAAAGTTCGATTTCATCTTCTTCATTAATAAGCTTAATAGGCTCATTTTCGAAAACGGAAAAATTTATTTTGCCTTTGCTACCAGAAATTTCAACACTATCTTCTCGTTTGTTGCTTCCAAAATTCCAGTTGCCATTTCCTGTAATTCCAGATTCATGAAGCCATGAGGCAGTAATTGCATCTTTGGCAGAATATAATCCTTGTTGGTTTAAACTATAACCCGAAACGTCCTTGATGTCCCCCAAAAGGAAAGTGAATAAATCCAAACCATGACTGGCCAAATCATCAAAATATCCTCCTGGAGCTACATTTGCATCAGTACGCCAGTTGTATTCTTTTGATAAGTCCTGGGGAGATGCAGTCTTGGTTAAATTCCATCGAATTGATCTCACAATTCCAATTTTATTGTCGTTTAGCCAAGTTTTTATTTGTTCAAATCGAGGTAGTGTACGTCGGTAATATGCAACGAACAATGGAATTTTTTTTGCTTTAAAGGTTTCGTATATTTCGAGACTGGCTGCGTAACTAGGTGCTAATGGTTTTTCGATGCAACAAATTTTCCCAGCTAAAGCTACTTTCAGACCGTAATAATGATGTGTATCTGGAGGTGTGGCAATATAAATAGCGTCAATTTCTGAATCATTGATTAACTCATCCGCATCCGAATAAAATTTATCAATGTTGTGCCTTTTGGCATAATCGGCAGCTTTGATTGCATCTCTTCGCATCACGGCTTCGATTTTAAAACCTCTCGTTTTTTGATAGGCGGGACCGCTTTTTAGTTCGGTAACATCACCACAACCCAAGATTCCCCAACGGATTACTTTTGTGCTGTTTGTTTGCATTGTTTATTTTGTTTTCTGTGAAATCTAATTGTTATTATTAATTAAATTGACTACTAGTTTTGCCATTATATCTTTTTCTTCCGACTTACTTTCGGCAATCATGATCGTGATGGCAACCAAAGCATTGTCTCCAATTCTTTTAGCGCCGAAATCATTCAGTAGTTTGTTGTTCAGGCTTAAAAAATAAATAAACAATCCTGCTGCAATGCGTTTGTTTCCATCCGAAAAGGAATGATTTTTCACCACAAAGTACAATAAATGGGCTGCTTTTTCTTCTAGAGTTGGATATAAGTCAGTTTTATCAAAAGTTTGGTAAATCGTTTCCAAAGAACTTTTGAACGATTGGTCTTTTTCGTTGCCAAATAGATTTCCAGCTTTTTGAAAATCTCTCCAAATTCTGATTTGCTCTATGGCGTTTTCATAGCTTAGTTTTTGGATTTCCGTTTCTTCAAAAGCAGTTTCAATGGTCAACTTTTGATGGTCATATTTGTCCAAAGTTTCCAGAGCATAGGCATATTGCGCAATAACTCCTAGAATTCCTTGGGCTTCTACAGAAGTTAAAGCTTCTGCATTTCCTGCTTTTGCAGCCAACTTTACGGCATTTTTTAAATCTTGAAATTTGTCTGTTGCTTCTTGTAATCGTTTTTCATTGATGGCATATCCTTGCACCAAATAGTCTTTTAAACGTTGCGTTGCCCATTGACGGAATTGTGTTCCTTGTTTTGATTTCACGCGATAACCCACGGAAATGATAACATCCAGGTTGTAAAAAATTACGGGTTTATCTGAATTTGCAATATGCATTTTTTGCATATTGCTTTTTTCATCTAATTCTCCTTCTTTAAATAAATTTCTAATATGTCTAGAAATAACTGACTGGTCTCTTTGAAACAAAAGCACTAATTGTTCTTGAGTAAGCCAAACAGTATCATTATCAAGGCTCACTTGAAGTTCAATAGCATTGTCGATAGACTTGTATATTTCGATTTGATGTTCCATTAAGCTAGTAATTTATATTCCAGTCTCTTTCCTTCTATTTGAACTACCGAGAAAAGTTTGGCAGTTGGATTTTTATCTAATTCTCTCTCAATTTGAACTGTCGTAAATTTTGCGACAGTTTGATTCAAATCTTATTCTTCTATTTTGGGTTGTCGCAAAATTTGCGACAACTGAATATTATTTGTTCTCGAAAAATCAGTTGATGATTATCGATGTAAATAGTCTAGTTCCGAAAGTATTCATTTTGTAAAAATACTGAAATAACAGATAATTGTGGTGTGGATTAAAAGGTAATTTTGGAACCTCTTGATTAAAAGTTTGGACACAGATGGCATGGATAGTTCGCTGATTAAAACGAATTTTTTGTATGTGAATTCGATTAATCTTAATGATTTATGTTTTTTGCTTGTGTCAGTGGGCACGGAATTAAATTCCGCGCTAGCGTTCACAAGACAATTTATCTAAATCCGAGCCATCGGATTTTAAAACATCTCGTTTTTTGATAGGCGGGACCGCTTTTTAGTTCGGTAACATCACCACAACCCAAGATTCCCCAACGAATTACTTTTGTGTTTTCAATATGGTTTGCCATTTATTGTTTTATTTTGTTTCAAAAAACCTCTCAATAACAACCTCTGTAAACATTCGCGCTCCCGCATCATTCAAATGTCCGCAGGAAGAAAAATACTGATCACCTTCAACAACATTTTCGAGATTGTGAATTTCGTGATATATTTTGTTTGCCTTTTCAAAATAATCCAGTCCTTTTACATTGGTGCACATTGGCGTCATTACAGAGATTAGATTGTAATTGTTCTGTTTGCAAATTTTTTTGATTTCCTCGTAGTATTTGTTGCGAATGGGTTTCAAAGCGGTTAAATCATTTTTCATATTTCCGGGTTTTTTAATTAACGGATGATAACCAAAATGATCCAAAATATTAGTTGGTTTGCTTGTTAGGGTATTGTACATTTCCCGAAAACCAATGAGTGCGTCAAAATTGATATAACGATAAAAAGGGATATAATA
>NZ_JBJXDQ010000136.1:0-3302 GCF_046155325.1 Flavobacterium sp. | reverse complement strand
GATCACTTAGTTGCAATCATGCCTTTTTTTTCCAATACCGTTGGTGGAATAAAGCTGCAGGTAAATATTTTAGATGCTGAGCGAGCATTCGAATTAATTAATAGCGATAACTCATCGGGAGTAGATTCAGAAACGAATGATGAAGCATAGATTGATAGAATGGCAATTTATTAAATGCTCTTGCTAACTTTTGTAAAGTTTAAAATTAATTTGATGATTGTTTTTCTCATGTGTCGAGTTTTGCTTTAGTGGCGTCTCGTCAAATCTTTCCCATAACGGTTTCGGGCTTGGCGAAGGTGGCGATTTTCACTACAAATGTTGATGCGAAGAACCAAACTTTGATTAACCACAAATGTGTCTGCGGAGCACTGAACCGCCACTTTTGCCAAACCCGTGTTATAGGCTGCCCTATTTTCGTCACGATGGTCTAATGTGTTTATTTTGAAGGTCATTTACTTGCATTTATTTTTATCTCAATGTTCTTTAGTATTTCCAATTGTGCTGCCTGACTGTCAAACAAAACTTTTATCTGTTCTTCTAAAAGCAAGTCAACTTTCTGATGCAAACTTCTTACTTCTAATTCTGCTTTGAGATTTATCAGGTAATCGTTCTCACTTCTCTTTCTGTCTTTTTCTTCTTTCCGATTTTGGCTCATCATAATGATCGGAGCTTGTAATGCAGCAATTGCTGACAACACTAAATTCATTAGGATAAATGGATAGGGGTCAAATTCGTCTCTGCGGGGCGAAAGAGTGTTAAACAAAATCCAAACTGAAAGAATAATTGAAAAGGAAATGATAAACTTCCAACTGCCCCCAAAACTGGCGACCTTGTCCGAAATACTTTGTCCTTTGGTTAGGACTTCTTTTGGTTGATGCAATAGATTTTCAACTATAAGTTTTTCTTCGGCAATTGCTTGTCGAACTATTTGTTGAAGTTTGGAGAGTTGTTCGTCTTCAGATTTAAGAAGATTTGTTATGTCCATAATTGGTTTATTTAATAAAGTTAAATGCGATGAGCAAAATGATGATTAGAATACCAACAAGTGAAATAACAAACAAATAGTCGGCAATTGTTTCAAGTCGTTTTTCCTTTTTCTGGTTTGATGTTCTGATAGAAACAAATGAAAAAATACACGAAAAAGTCAGCAATACCGAAATACAGGAAGTCAACTCGTCAATGATGTGTGTTTCTGTCTGGCTGGCAATGTGCAAAGAAGTAATTACGAAAAGACAAAATCCTAAAAGGTTTGCAGAAGTGTTTAGTATATGTTGTGATGTATTGTTTGCCATTTGTTAAAGTTAAATTTTATAAAGTCAGTCCGCTTGGGTTTGCACGGTCGCTAAGGGTTGCCTATAACGTTTTGCAGCTTGCAGAAGTGGCGGACTTCCAGCACTAAAGTTACTAAAAATTCCTGAACTTTCAACAAGCACGAAATTTTCTAAAAAAGCACTAAACCCGCCATTTCTGCAAACTGCTGTTAGTGGCTGGGCTTTTTCTTTGGTCGTTTAGAAGACTTTGCTTTTTTATTAAAGTCTAACGCAAGATTAATCCAATAGTCAAAGTCCTTTTTGGATTTCATACCGTTGTCGTCAATCATTATATAGCCTTTCATTGGACGTTTTGTAAAGTCCATTGTTCTACAACCATTTTTTTCAATGACTGTGTTGTGCAATTCAGGGTCAATTCGGCACATTAATTCGTCTTTAATTATGCCAACGCACATTTTATCATTGTACATAAATGTCAAGCCACCCATCATTTCTTTTTCAGTAACGTTGGGTAGCTCGACAAATTTTTCTCTTACTCGATTTGCTAATTGTTCATCGTATGCCATTTTATTTTTCTGCGTAGGTTTTTAGTCCTGTCAAAAATTTATTGATACCTGAATTGAACTGTTTGCCGATCATCATTTTGTCCATAAGCACTCCAAGAATACCAAACTTTACAGTGTATTCCATTACTTGTTGTACTTTGGTTTGGTCTCCAATTTTTTGAAAACTATAAGTATGTTTCAAACCTTTAATTGGAAATGAACAGTCAGTAAGTTGATAAACTAACTCTTCATTTGGTATAAAAGCAATAATCTTTTCGTCAAACCAATTTTTGCCGTCTTGCATAAGCACTTTTCTTTTTGCTTCAAGCCCTGTTTTGTTTTCAGAAATTAACGTTGCTTTTTTAACGGTTGGGTCGGTTTTGTCCAAAAGTTCCAAATCTGTGAGTATGCTCCAAATTTTGTCGATGGAAGCGTTTATGGTTATATCATTTACTAATTTACCCATTGTTTATTTTCTTGAGTGTAACGCAACCTTATTGCCTTCGGTGTCGGTAAAATGAGCCATAAAACCATTTGCACCAATAGCCGTTTTTGGCATTACAATTTTTCCACCTGCTTTTTCTATTTTAGAAAGAGGTGTGGCTAAATCATCTCCACCATTAAGATAAATTAATGCACCTTTTGAAGTAGGTTCATATCCTTCGGCTTTTGTGATGCAACCGCCTATACCGCCACCTTGCATATCAAAAGGAAAGAAAGCTGATTTCATTCCTCCCATTTCCATTGGCTGCATTTCAGCATCCATAATTGTCTCGTAAAATTTTTTTGCTCTTGCGAAATCTGATACTGGGATTTCGAACCAATTAATTGAATTTGTCATTTTTAATTTTTTTTAAATTGTGAACTGCAAATATACAAAACTACTTTAAATTTGCAAGTGGTTTTGTTTTTTTGTATTTTTGCGTTATGAAAGCGATTAAAAGAAAGTCGGATTGTCCGATAAATTTTGCATTAGAAATATTTGGAGATAAATGGACTTTCTTAATTGTTAGAGATTTAATGTTTAAAGGCAAGCACTTTTATGGTGAATTCCTGTTGTCGGAAGAAGGCATTGCAACAAATATTCTTTCTGATAGATTGTCTTTACTTGAAAGTAACGGAATAATTAGCAAGTCAAGCGACCCAAGTCATAAGCAAAAGATAATATATCGTCTTACTCGAAAAGGAATTGATTTAGTTCCTTTATTAGTCGAAGTCATTATGTGGTCTGCCAAATATGATAAAGATTCGGCTGTCGATATGAAGTTTGTCAAAAGTGTCAAACGAGATAAGGTCGGTATGATTTCTCAAATTACAAGTAGTCTTGTCGATGAGTTGGGTGTCTCCTAGCCTTGCCACTAACGTTTTGGGGCTTTGCGAAGAAGCGGATTTAGAAGCACAAATGTTCGGTTTAGCACAAATGTCTATTAGAATTCCGAATGTTCAAATTTAGTACTGAACCCGCTTTTTTGCAAAACCCCTGTTA
>NZ_JBJXDQ010000135.1:0-4375 GCF_046155325.1 Flavobacterium sp. | reverse complement strand
GCCAGTAAATTATTAATGGAAAGACTTTGTTTACAGTATCAAGAATTAAATTCTAAGTGTGACTACAGAATAGTAAGATATGGTAATGTTCTTTATTCTACAGGTTCTGTATTATGTAAATGGAAAGAACTAATACAAAATGATAAACCTGTAATAGTAACTGAACCTAAAGCTACAAGATTTTTTTGGACAGTTGACCAAGCGATTGATTTGATTTTTAATTGTTTGGAGAATTGTGACTCAACAAAGCCATATGTTCCCGATATGAAATCAATGAGTATTGAAAATTTACTTGAGGCGATGTATCAAAAGTACGGTCAAAAAAATGCGGAACAAAAAATAAAAGTTATTGGTCTTCAACCAGGTGAAAATTTTCATGAAAAAATTTTAGAAGATGGTCCATTTTCATCTGAGGTCGAGGAATTTACCATAGATGAAATCAAAGAGTTGATTTAATCTGAAATGATTTACTTAAAACTATAATACGTTAATTTTTTAATATGAAATATAAAATACCACAATTCCAACCTTTTTTGGATAATAGAGAATACGAGGCAATCAAATCTTGTTTTGATTTAAACTGGGTAACCGAGGGACCTAAATCAAAAGAATTTGTTGATAAACTATGTAAAATGATGAATGTAAAATATGGTGTATTGGCACCTAATGGTACGTTATCTCTCTATATGGCTTTAAAAGTTTTAGGTATTGGAAAAGGAGACGAAGTAATTGTTCCAAATTTTACATTTATCGCATCAGCGAATGCTATTGATATGGTGGGAGCAAAACCTGTATTTTGTGACATTCAAGAATCAGATTTACATATCGACATTAAAAAAGCGGAAAAATTAATAACATGTAGAACAAAGGCGATTATGCCTGTTCACATTTATGGAATGGCCTGTAACATGGATGAAGTTATTGAATTTGCCAAAAAACACAAATTAAAAGTTGTAGAAGACGCCGCTCAAGCTGTTGGCGTAAATTGGAATGGAAAACAAGCAGGTACCTTTGGTGATATTGGAAGTTTTTCATTTTTTGCAGATAAAACTTTGACAACTGGCGAGGGAGGTTTAGTAGTGACTGATAATGAAGAATTATACAATAAACTTTTGTACATCAGAAATCAAGGAAGACTTAATCGAGGAAGTTTTATACATCCAGAAATTGGATACAACTTTAGAATGACCGATTTACAAACTTCAATAGGATTAGTCCAACTTGAAAAATTCCCTAACATTGTTGAAAAAAAGGCTGAAATTTTAGCTAGATATAAAAAATATTTAAACCCCAACTTAAGGATTATTGAACCTAACCCAAATTCATCTCACATCCCATTCAGAGTTTGTATTTTAATTCCTGGAGGAAGTCAAAAGCTTATGGAATATATGAGTGAAAATGAAATTGAAACTAGGACTTTCTTTTATCCTTTACATAAACAACCTTGTTATGAAGAAAAATCATTTTGGAAAATATTCAAGAAAAAAACAAATTTTGATGTATCTGAAAAAATGTATAATGAGGGTGTTTGTCTTCCATCTTGGGTTGGAATTAGTGAAGAAGACATAAAATATATTTGTGATAAAATTAATGAATTTAAATTATGAAATTAGAATTTAGTAAAGTTTTTGGTAAAGATGTTGCAATAATTGAACCTCCGATTCATAGAGATTTTAGAGGGGAGTATACTGAAACATGGAACATAGAAAATTATAAAGTATTAGGTCCTGATGGAAATGGTGTTGAATGGAAACAAGATGATATTAGTGTTTCATGGAGAAACACTTTAAGAGGGTTCCATGGTGACGAAAGAACATGGAAACTTATATCCTGTTTACAAGGTCATTTATACCAAGTCATTGTGGACATGAGACCAGATAGTCCAACATATTTAAAATGGGAGTCATTTACTTTAAATGATAAAAATAGATTACAAATTTTAATTCCACCTATGTTTGGAAACGCTCATTTAGTAATGAGTGATACCGCAACATTCCATTATAAACAATCAACATTATATGAGGGACAAGGAAAACAATTTACGGTTAAATGGGATGACCCAAAGATTGGAGCGTTTTGGCCAATAACAAATCCAATATTATCTGAACGTGATATAAATGTAAAATACCTATGAAAAAAATATTAGTAACGGGTGGAGCCGGATATATCGGTAGCGTTTTAGTACCTAAATTATTAGAAAAAGGATATCAAGTATGTGTCTATGATAGTCTATTGTTTGGTGGAAATAGTTTATTCGGATGTTTTATTAATCCGAATTTTAGTTTTGTTGAAGGTGATATTAGAGACACAGAAAAATTAAAAAAATCTATGGATGGTGTAGATGTTATTATACATCTTGCGGCTATTGTAGGATATCCTGCTTGTCAAAAAAATCCAGAACTAACAAAAGAAATTAATTTAGAAGCAACAAAAAGACTTGTTGATTCTGTGAAACCAAATCAATACGTTTTATTTGGTTCAACAGGAAGTAACTATGGAGCCGTTAAGGATGGTTTTTGTACTGAAGAGACTCCGTTAAATCCGTTGAGTTTATACGGTGAAACAAAAACAGAAGCCGAAAAATACCTAATACAAAATTGTAATTCAACGGCATACAGATTTGCAACCGCCTTTGGTTTATCCCCAAGACTTAGATTAGATTTATTAGTTAATGATTTTGTTAATAAGGCAGTCAATCAAAAGTATATTGTTGTTTATGAGTCTCATTTTATGAGAACTTTTATTCACGTAAATGACATTGCTCGTTCTTTTATTTTTGCAATTGAAAACGAAGAAAAAATGAAAGGTCAGGTTTATAATGTTGGTGGAAACAATATGAACTATAGTAAAAGAGATATTTGTGATTTAATACAGAAAAAAAACAATTATTACTTACATCTTGCAGATATAAGTGAAGATGCCGATAAAAGAGATTATGTTGTTTCCTATGACAAGATTAAGAAATTAGGATTTGAAACAACTATAAGTATAGAAAAAGGAATTGATGAATTAGTGAAAGGTATCAAATGTATAAAATCAAACGACCCATATTCTAACGTATAATATTATGTATTCAGAAAAACTTTCAACCTATTATGATAATTTATATTCCCAAAAAGATTATAAATCAGAATGTGATTTAATTATAAAATATTCAAAAACAAAAGATTCTCTTTTAGATATTGGATGTGGTACTATGACCCATAGTATTATTTTATCAGATTTTTTTAAAGATGTTTTATCAACGGACTTATCAGCACCAATGATTAATGTTGGTATTAAAAAAATAACTGAAAAAGGAATTAATAATGTAACAACATTTAACGGACCAATTTCTGATATTAAATTAAACACACCGTTTAATACAATTATTTCTATGTTTAATGTGGTCAACCATATCAATACTGTAAATAACCTTATATCATATTTTAAAACCGTGTCAAATCTTTTATCAAAAGATGGGGTTTTTATATTTGATTGTTGGAACGGAACAGCATGTAGAATCGACCCTCCAAAAGAAATTATGGAAAAAAGTATTTCTCACGATTTCCATACAATTTTAACTAAAACAAAAACCGAAACTAATCTTTTTGAATCTTGGTCACTAATGAATACCGATGTTAACCTATATTTTGAAAGTGAATTGGTTGACAATTTTTCATTTAGTCTCCTACAAAAATTATGGACTCCTGATGTATTAAAAGATATCTGCGAAATGTGCGGACTTTCAGTTGTTAAAATAATACCATATTTTGATGATTCTCTTTTAGCAAATGAAAAAGACTACAGATTAACTTTTATTTGTGAAAAATTAAATTAAATGAAATACAATGAAGAAAATAGTAGTGTTAGGTGGTGGGGGATTCATAGGAGGACATTTATCTAAAAGACTAAAAGAAGAAGGTAATCATGTTAGAATTTGCGACATTAAAAAACACCAATACTTCTATCAAGATGAAATATGTGATGAATTTATATTAGGGGATTTAACAGACCCTAAGGTCGTAGATTTGGTCATTGAAGAAGGAGTTGATGAAGTATATCAATTGGCTGCCAGCATCAGTAAAAACGACTCAAATTTAATTCATAACTCAGTGACAATTAATCTAAACGTATTTAAAGAATGTGTTAAGAAAAAAGTTAAAAAGGTACTCTACTCTTCTTCATATTGTGAGGAAAATTCCGAATACGGATGGGAAAAATTATTCTCTGAAAAAATGTTTTTATCATACCATAAAAATTATGGGTTAAATGTTAGAATTGCAAGACTTCATAACATATTTGGACCTCAAGGTGATTGGAAAGTGGATAGAGAAAAGTTACCAACAGCAATTTGCAAAAAAGTTATAGAATCTAAAAATGAAGATGTTATCGA
>NZ_JBJXDQ010000134.1:0-11084 GCF_046155325.1 Flavobacterium sp. | reverse complement strand
TTTTTTAATGATTTAGATGGTTTTCTACAAAAAATGAAGTTGATTTAACATTATGTTATATTTAGTTGTAATATATAACACTGTTGTGAAATAGATAGTTAAAAAACAAAATACTAAATCAAACAATAAGGTTCCATAGGTTTTTTGTGTGAAAACTAATAAAATCCAACGTTTGAAACCGTGGGCAATACAAGCAAAAACTAAACAAAACAATAGTTCACAGTTTCAACTGTGGGAAATGAGAAGTTGGGAAATTAAAAAATCAATATTATAAATAGTTAAAAATAGGTAATGCTCACAAGATTAATGTATTACCAATTATAAAAAATTTATCAGAAAGAACACATTTGAAACTTTCAAATTGGATCATTTTTTACATAAAAAGGACAATAATAAAAAACCTAAAGGTAATTTCGCAATGAAACTACTATTAAGTTTTCAAAAATAATTCTATCTTTAGAGGTTACTTTTTATCAAAATAAAGAATGTTTTTATAGCTTTCGCCAAAAGGGGAATTTCCAGTATCTCCTTTTGCAAGAGGATAGGTTTTGCTCAATTGTAATTTTCCATTTTCGATTTTAAAATCTTCTGCTTTTTCTAAATAAGAAAAATAACGGTTTTCACAATCCATAAAAGTAGGATCAACCGATGCCATTTTGGTTGAAACCAATGACTCGAACTTTATTTTACCCGTCTTTGTTTCGGCATCATAAGACAAGATAGTGTAACCACCCATAAATTCATTGACTGAGGATTGACCATACAGTTTCATACACTCGGTTTCTGTCAATTTTTCAGAAGTAAAAGTTACATTCATTTCTTTCACTTTACCTTCGTTCATAAAACCACAAGGGGTATCCAAGGCATCTCCCATTAGCACATTTTTTAAAATCCAAGTTCCTTCAAGATTACTGAAAGCAGTTATTCTTTGTGCATTTAAAGATTCCAAAGAAGTCTGATTTGAATTTGAACAACTTATAATAGTAAAAAACATTAATAAAATTGATATTTTTTTCATTTGTAAGAAGATTTTAATTTAATTACTGTTTAATAATTATTGCAAATCTAATTAATTTCTTTAAAAATATTGCTATGTAGGTATATATCTATATATTCAAAAAAATAGACTAGATAATAAAACCAGTGTCATATGGTAAAACTATATTTTTAAACTCAATTATCTTAACTAGAATAGTTTAAACAGAAAATAGTTTTCTATTTTTAAATGAATTTTTACAAAATTTCTTGAATAATGTAATTGGTAGTATTTATTTCAAAAGCATGATGCACCTGCATTCCCATCAATTTATTCCCCAAAGGAGATTGTGGAGAAAGAGCAATTACATTGATTCCTTCCACAGCAATTTTTGGAAGTGCTGCACTTAAATACAAGTAAATTCCATTGGCTTTGACTAAACTGCCTACAATGATAGTTTTGGCAATTGTAGTAGAATCAATTTTATCCAAAATAGCTTTTTGGGCCAATACTTCCCGCAATTTGTGATTGAGTTTTTCTTGCTCGATGTGCATCATCGACAAAGCGGTTTCGTGCTTGTCGCCTGCTGAACCTTTGGCATCGTTCTTAGAATCTTCGGTCAAAGCCACAATCATATCCCGAAAAGCATCTTCTCTGTCTTGAACTAATTGCTGATAATGTTGGTGGATTTTTTGTTTGAAAGTCATAGGATTTTGCCACAAAGGCGCTAAGTCATTTTTGCCACAAAGGCACTAATCCACGAAGATAAAAAATGTTATTATGTTGTTTAAGCCTGCATAAATTTTTTGCTTCTTTGCGTCTTTATTGCAAAAAAAAATTGTGTCCTTGTGCCTTTGTGGCAAAAAACTTATGCCCTAGTGGCAATAAATCTAAAAATCAAATTTATAATTCACTCCCAAAACTACCTGAAGTCCCTGAACTGAATAATTCAGCCATTTTTGATAGCTGTTATTGGTGATATTATTGGCTCTCAAAAAAGCAGTTAATCTATCACTATATTTGAATCCTACATGGGCATTGACATCAAAATAACCATCCAGACTTTTTATAAGTTTCGGTTCATTACCATTTAGATAGGTATCATAGTGCTGTTCATCTTTTCTTTCTCCTACATAAAACACATTCATCCCAGCATACCACTTTTCGGTAATTTCGAAATCTATTTTTGAGTCTAATTTTATGGTTGGTAAATTCCAGGCTTCTTTTTCAGAGTTAGTAGTAAAACTGTTAAAAGTGCCATTTATTCCAAAAGATACTTTTTCTGATAAATCGGCTTTTAATTCTCCGTAAAAACTCAGTGTTTTCATATCATCATAGACTACTTCAAAGGAATTTCCTAATTGATAACCCTCTACTTTCATAATATCTTCATACATGGAGTCATAATATTCGTTACTTTTAAACAAGGCTTTGTTTCTTTCATTTATATAAGAACCCCGAATATTGTAGCTAATATCGTTGGTCAATTTCCCTTTCAATCCGGCGAAAAGATCATATTGCTTATCTGTTGGAGCAATGGTCAATCTAAGAGAAACGAATGGATTTTCATTTACAAAATCCGCAAAGGTATTTTGTTCTAAATTACCGTCGACACCTGTGTAAAAAACCATTAAATTATCAACGATATCAAACGACGCGTTTATTTTTGGATAAATTAAAAATTGATTATTGCTTGTTTCTGCATCTAAGCTATAAAACAAACCAGCCCCAATGGTAACTTTCCATCCCTGTTCATTGAATTCAAAACTAGGAGCAATCCCTATATTTGTATAACCATATTGTATAGTACTAGTATTCCAATAGTTTTTTTCGAAACTCCCTTTCAAATAATCTACAATTACATTTGTATTTAATAGCCTATCATTTATATTGAATTCAAAGGAAGGCTTTACATAAAATCGGTTCTCAGCAGATCCAAATGCATCCGAAAAATGATTGAATTTCAGGCTCACATCATTTAAAACACCATTTTTAATGTTTATTCTATTCCCAACGTATAGCGTATTATAACTTTGCTGTACATTAGTTTCATTTATCAAAGTAGCCCTTTGTATCGGAGTCAAAAAACTACCAAAATCTATAGGCAATCCATACCAATTGTAAATCTGGTTTTGGTAGCCTACATCTAAATTCCAAGACAAATTTTTTCGGTTTGTTCCAAAAGTCAAATCGATATTAGTTTCATTATAATTATCCGATAGTTCAACACCCTTAATTCCACCTTGGGAGGAAAAATGGCGAAACATTCCGCCTATATAATCGGTAGTATTGAGGTCCTGATTTAGAAACAATTCGGCATTTAGCACCCCGTAGTTTCCTCCTCCAAAAGTCAAATAATTTTTAAGATACTTGGTTTTTTCTACTTTATCTACACTCTCGGCAATCCCTTTGTACGGAGTAAAAGTAGAGGCAACTGGAAAAGAAAAAATAGCATATTTTACGGCTTCTTTTTTAGCATTTTCTTCCTCATCGATTGTAGGTAATTCTTTTATTTTGGATACATCCGAGATCGTTGGTGTATATTGTTTTACAACATTTACGACTTCTGTCCCTATGTTTTCTTCCTTTTTTTGAGCGAATGAAAACTGGATTTGTAATAGACCGATAGATAATAGACAAAAAGACGATAGACTATTTAACATAAATTATTGATTTAATGTGTTTTGAAAAGACATTGTTGCTTTTTGAAATTCTTCTATTTTATTTTCAATATACTGTGATAATTCATCGGCAATATAATTTTGACTATTAGCTAACAACAATTGAGTTTGAAGTTCGAATAACGAACCTAAAGAAATATCTAAAAAATGACTAAAGGATTTATTAGTTCGACTTGAACCCTCAGCGATGTTAGAAGGCATAGAAACAGAACATCTATTCATTTGACTAGTCAGCCCAAACTTTTCTGAGCTTGGGAAACTTGAAGATAATTTAAAAATTTCTTTTGCCAATTCCATCGCCATTTGCCATATTTTTAGTTTTTTAAAATTGTGTCTTTTAAATTCACTCATAATTACTTTTCTATTATCTATCCGTCTATTATCTATAAGTCTAATTTTGAATGGATGAATTCGTTTTAGACTCTATGCTTTTTATCGCATCCAATTCTGTTTTGGCTTCTGAAACTACATCTGGAAAATCAGGGAAATTTTCAATTACATTCTCTAAAATATAAGTGGCTTGAAAACTGTCTTTGAGCCCATAAAAATTCTTTGCCATTAGAACCAATCCTTTGGCTCCAAAATATTTATAACTAGAGTAATTCTTTGCTAATTTTTGAACTGCAGTATTCGAATCTTCAAATTTTGAGTCTTGATTTTTAAAATAAGCGTCATAATACAAAGCTTCGGCAGCTAATTCTCCTTTAGCGATAGTTTGAAGTTTAGCATACCCTAGACGGGCTTTGCTTTCATCACCCGATTTAAATGCAGAACGGGCTATGATGATTTGCGCATCACTTTTTACACTAATGTCTGATTTTGGATTATCTAAAACTTTCTCTGCATAGACAACCGAATTTTCATAATCTTTAGCATCATAATAGCACTTCATCAAATTAGATTGAGCAAAAGTTTTGTTTTGCGGTAAATCGGCTTCGTTTTCTATGCGAGATAATACCAGTATTGCTTTTTCATAATTGTTGTTTTTTAAGAAAATTTGAGCCAATTTCATCAACGATGGCTCAGAAAATTCATTTCTAGATTGTGCGATTACAAATTCATAATTAGGAATTGATTTGTTTTCTTCTCCATCAGAGTAGTACAACTGAGCGAGATAATAGTTGGCTTTTACAGCATGAATTCCGTTTGGAAATTTAGCAACGTAAGTCCCAAATCCTGTCATAGCTTGTTTAGAATTGTTTTGCATATATTGCTTTTCGGCTGCATCAAAGCTGTCATTGTCTAATTCTGCATCGGTTACGGATACAAAATCTAAAGTACGAACCCAAGATGCATATTCATCTACTTTGCCATTATCAACATATATTAATCTTGCCGTAGCAACTGCCTCGAGTGCCTCGGGTGTTTTGGGAAAATCGGCCGCTACTTTCTTAAATTTGGCTATAGCTAAGTCATCTTTGTCTGAATTATAATAAATCAAACCCTGACGCAAAATTGCTTTCGAAGTAAAAGATCCTTTTTTAAATTCAGCATTTAATTGATCATAAGTTTTAATCGCTTGTTCTTGTTGTTTTTCAGCAACATAAGTATTTCCTAGTTCAAACAAAGCGTTGTCGCGGTATTCCGATTTGGGATACAATTGCAAAAACGAATTTAGCTCCTCTATTTTTTTGTCGTTTTTTGAAACAAATCCATAGCAAATTGCTTTTTGAAAATAAGCATAATCCGCATCGATACCTTTTAGTTCTATAACTTTATTATAGGCTTCTGTTGCAGAAGTGTATTTTGAAGTAACGAATCGACAATCTCCCAAACGCAAGTAAGAATCATATAAATGCACTTTATCTGCTTTGCCTTTACTTATTTGATTTTCAAAAAAAGTGCTTGCTTGTTCATATTCTTTTATTTTAAAATAGGCATACGCCAGATTGTAATTTACATTTTTATATTCGGGAGTATCTCTAGCTTGAGTCAAATCTAAAAATTGCTTGTAACTTAACACTGCATTTTTAAAATATTCTTGATTATATTCAGATTCCCCTTTCCAGAAAGTAGCACGAGCAATAAAAACTGCATCTTTTTGTAACGCTATAGATTTTTCAAACAAATCAGCTGCCTCTTTATATTTTCCTTCATTATACAATTCTAAACCTCTATAAAAAGTGACTTTTTGATAGGCCGATTTGTTTTCAACCGATTTGTTTTTTTCTAAGAAAGTCAAAGCTTCCTTAAAGTTCTTTGAAGAAATATAAGAATCTATCAGTAGCCTCTCAATTGCTGACTTATTTGCATTGCTTGGATATTTCTTTAAAAACCCAATTAAAACTCCAGGAGTACTTTGGTAAGAATTTCCAATTTCATAACTCAATTTTGCATAATTATAATACGCATCTTCCTGAATAGCCACATTATACTCCATTTCAGATGCGTTTTTGAAAGCGTTTAATGCTTGTTGTTTTTTATCTAGTTTAAGATAACTTTCTCCCAGCTGATAGTAGGCATTTTGAGCAATAGCGTCTTTACCACCTATAATTTTATTATATTGAGCAATAGCTTTCTCATAATCTTTTTGCATATAATATGAGTATCCTAATTGGTAAAAATCAGTATTACTCCACTTTCCTCGTTTTCCTTTATATTCTGAAAAATAAGGAATGGATTTGTCGTATTGACTTAAATTAAAATAGCTTTCGCCGATGATTTTATTCAATTCTGACTTTTCTAAAGGACTGGATTTTGTCATGGCTATAATCCCTAAATCAATCGCCTTTTCAAAATTTCCTTGCTTGAAATTCATATCGGCTTGGTAGTATGACAACTTTTCTTTGTATTTGTTTTCGCCTGAAACCTGATCAAAATATTTGTTGGCTTGATTATAATCATTCCCTTCATAAGCAATAAATCCTAAATAATATTTTGCTTGAGAACTATATTTTGTTGAAGTAACCACCTTATTCAAATAGTTTTTAGCTTCTTTTTTATTTTTCTCTGTAAAAAAACAATACCCCTTTTGAAAATTAAATTTTTCTACGTCATTAGTTTTAAGTAAATCTTCTTCTACTTTATCAAACCAATTCAAAGCCTTATGATATTCTTCTTGTGCAAAATGATACTGTGCTAATTGCAAAAAAGCCTGGTTTTGTTTGATATTGGTAGGGTAATTATCTACAAAACGCTCCATCATAACTCCAGCATTGGACTGATTCGTTAGAATTGCACAATGGGCACTATAAAATGCGCAATCTGATTTTAGATCTTCTCGAGTTGTTACCAACTTAACTTTTTCGAAAATTATTTGAGATGAAGCAAATTGACCGTCTTTATATAATGAAAGTGCCTTGTCAAATTCTTTTGATTCATTTGTGTAAATACCTGATTTTTGTGCCTGAACAGAAGATATTTTTAAAAATATAAATAGTAACAAAAGCTTAGAAAGTTTGTGCATTGTGATTTTTATTTAATAATTCAAATGTATCGTATAATCAAGGCTATAACGGACTACTTCTTGCTTTTATTATGAACATCTTTTTGAACAATTAGCAATTGAAACTATATTTTCTATGTAATGAATTGTATAAAATTGTTATCGATTGATAAATACATGAGGATAAAATAAAATTTATTTTGAATACAAGCGTTATCTTGCTACTTTTACACCATAAACAAATTTGCTATGTCATTACCGGTATTGTCTCTAAAAAACGTAACTATAACTCAAGAAGAAAAAATTATTTTATCTGATATAAATCTTGAAGTAAAACATGGTGAATTTATTTACATCATCGGGAAAACAGGTTCTGGAAAAAGTAGTTTTATGAAGGCTCTTTATGCCGATTTGCCATTGACAGAAGGAGAAGGCACCATTGTAAATTTTGATTTAGCCACTTTAAAAGAAGATGATATTCCGTTTTTGAGACGAAAAATAGGTTTTGTATTTCAGGATTTCAAATTATTGCCAGACCGAACTGTTCAAGACAATTTGCTTTTTGTGTTGAAAGCAACAGGATGGACTGACAAAATCGATATTCAAAATAAAATTGACGAAGTACTGGATAAAGTAAGCATGAAAGATTTTGTCAACAAAATGCCACATCAGCTCTCTGGTGGTGAGCAACAACGAGTTGCGATTGCAAGAGCCTTACTCAACGACCCCGAATTTATTCTTGCCGATGAACCTACAGGCAATCTTGACCCTCAAACCAGTATTGAAGTTCTTGATGTTTTGAGAAAAATCAATTTGACTGGAAAAACAGTCATTATGGCTACTCACGATTATGCTTTGTTAATGAAATTTCCATCAAAAACATTAAAATGCGAAGATGCAAAACTTTTTGAAGTGGTTCAGAAGACGGCATAATTAAGAACTATATCTACATTCATAATCAAATTAACTTTTATTGAAAAAGGATATTATAGTAATTTCAGGAATCAATATGGTAGAAGGAGGTATTTTCACCATATTGGATAATTGTTTGCAAAAAATATCCGATTATTCAAAAAACAAAGAGATAAAAGTCATTGCTTTAGTTAACGATAAATCAAAATTTAATTATCCAAACATTGAATATATCGATTTTTCAAAATCAAAAAAATATTGGATTAATAGATTATACTATGAATACTTTTATTTCAAGAAACTTTCAAAAAAAATAAAGCCTGATATTTGGCTTTCTCTGCATGATGTTAGTCCGAATGTAGTAGCTAAAAAACGCTTTTTATATTTCCACCACCCAACAATTTTTTATAAATCAACACTTAAAGACTGGATATTTGATTATAAAATTGGTGTTTTTTCCATTTTTTACAACTATTTATTTCAAATTAATTTATCTAAAAACAAAGCCGTTTTTGTACAACAAAATTGGATAAAAAAAGAATTTGAAAATCTATATCATTTGAAAAATGTTTTGGTCACAAAGCCTGAAAACATTCAAGAAAAAGATAGTGAAGAAATAAACTTAGACACTGCCAAAATTCACTTTTTTTATCCCAGTTTTCCTAGAAGTTTTAAAAATTTCGAATTGATTGGAAAAGCCGCAAAACTATTACCTAATTCGATAAAAAACAAAATCGAAGTACACCTTACTATTTCAAAAAACGATAATAATTATTCAAAATACATCATAAAAAAATATAATTTTAAGCCTTTAAATTTCATTGGTAAAATTAGTCGTGCCGAAGTATTTGGCTACTATAAAAAGATGGATTGTTTGTTATTTCCTTCTAAATTAGAAACCTGGGGATTGCCAATTACAGAAGCCAAAGGTTTCGTTAAACCTGTTCTATTAGCTAATCTTCCTTATGCAAAAGAAACTATTGGAAATTATGATAAAGTCTCTTTTTTTGACATTGAAAATCCAAAAGAATTAGCGCAGTTGATGACCGATTTTGTAAATAAAACGATTCAATATCAAGAAAATAAATTTACATTTGATGAAAGTGACCAATTGAAAGATTGGAACTCGATTTTTGATTTTATGTTAAAAAACTAGCTAATGCCATTTTTCTCAGTCATTATCCCACTTTACAATAAGGAAAACTATGTTGAAAATACCATTAAAAGTATTGTCAGTCAAACTTTTACGGATTATGAAGTACTTATTATTAACGATTGTTCTACTGACGCAAGTGTAGCAAAAGTTACTCCTTTCGTTTCAGAAAAAATCAGATTAATTCACCACGACAATAACAAAGGCTTATCAGCTACTAGAAATACAGGCATAAAAAATGCAAAGTCTGAATATGTCGCTTTTTTGGATGCGGACGATTTGTGGAAACCCACTTTTTTAGAAACTATAAAATCATTGATTGCTAATTTTGAAGACGCTCGTATTTACGCTACAAACTATCAAGAACTTTATTTCGACAAAACTTTAAAACCTCTAAATGGTTCTGAAAATTTTACTGAAAATTTTTCGGTTTACATTAATTTTTTTAAAACCAATTTAAAACAAGGAATTTATAACCATGGAAGCGTTTGTTTTCATAAAAATGTTTTTCAAAAAGCTGGTCTCTATGATGAAAATATTGATTTTGCTGAAGATATTGATTTTAATATTCGAGCTAATTATCATTTTAAATTAGCATATTCAAATTCAATACAAATGAGTTATTTGATGCAAACCGAAAATCAATTGACCACAAGTTCAATACTTAATAAACGGCTCCCAAATTTTGATAAATATGAAGAATTAACTATAGACAATTTTTCAATTAAAAAATATTTGGATTTTGAACGCTATGTCTTATCAAAACACACAAAAATCGATGGGGATATTAATTTATCAAAAAAAATAAGCAGTTCAATTGATTTTAAAAACTTGAATTGGAAGCAAAAAATACTTTTAAAATTACCTATTAGTCTATTGCAAATCATCTATAAAACAAAACTATTTTTAGTTCGAAACGGATTGAAATTCACTAGTTATTGATTTCATATTATTTTAAATAGCTCAGAAAATATTCGTATTCTCTAATATAATCTTCTTCTTTAAAAACTTCAGAAGCTAAAACCAAACAAACGGCTCCTGAAGAAAAATTTTCTAATTCACGCCATATATTATTGGTGATTATAAGTCCTTTATCTGGTTTATTTAATGATATTTTTTTAGATGTTTTTCCGTCTTTTAGCACAACATCAAAACTTCCCGAAAGTGCAATTAGAATTTGATTCAATTTTTTATGCGCGTGACCACCTCTTTGAGCCGAGCTAGGAACATCAAATAAATAATATACTCGCTTTATATCAAAAGGGATAGTATCCTTTTCTATAACGGCAATATTCCCTTCAGGGTTTTCGATTTTAGGTATATCTATAATTTTTATGTTCATTTTATTTAATTTTCATTAATTCTAACCATTGAACACCAATTTTTTCGATAGAAAACTTTTCTACGCTTGACTTTGCGTTCTGCTTGCAATGTAAGTATAATTCTTTATTATCAATCATCACATTCATTGCTAGTGTTAACTCATCAAAATTTTGATTTTCGACTAAAATTCCGTTATGATGGTTTGTAATAATTTCACTTGGACCAGAGGGACAATCGAAAGAGATAACTGGTGTTCCACAAGCCAAGGATTCGATTAACACCATTGGAAAACCTTCGTGCTTACTTGAAAGAACAGTGTAAAGTGAATTTGTATAATACTTAAATGGATTTTTAACTTTGCCTTCAAAATAAATCTTATTTTCTAATTTAAGACTTTTTACCAAACTAACTAGCTGATTTTTTAAAATCCCATCGCCTAAAATCACCAATCGAATATTTTTCTTAGGTAAATCTGATTTTGAATAAGATTCAATCAATTTGTCAAATTGTTTAATATCATCTTGCATTCTTCCAACGGCAAGAATATATTTATAATCTAAATTTTCCTTAGACTGATTTTGAATGTATCCTATATCAATAGGATTGTAAATAGTTTCAATATTCGAATACTTAAAATCAGATTCTATTCGTTTT
>NZ_JBJXDQ010000133.1:0-26867 GCF_046155325.1 Flavobacterium sp. | reverse complement strand
GCCAGCAAATCATTTATTTTCAAATTTAAACCATCAATACTAGAATTTTGGTTTCGTGAAACTCTTAATAATTCTTGATATTGTCCGGTTAAATTAATATTCCGGGCGGACACTTCTTGGAATTTTTGGGACTCTTGTTTACATTTTTCGGCTAAAATTGAAAATTCCGAAATTTTATTTGCTATTTCCCCACGAATAATATCATAAGATTGTTTAATCCGTAATAATTTTCTATACAAAGAAACTATAATGCTTATTAAAAGTATTGAAAAAAGAATGAAAAAATATTCCATTCAATTTTATATACTTTTTTAGAGAAAATTATGGATATTTTGCCTGAATGAATTCGGGTGGCAAAATATAATCTTGATCTACTAACGTAATTCCGTAACCATTGTTATCAATAAGGGAGCAAACAACTTTTTTAACAGTTATTTTTTTAGTTTTTAAATTTTCATATTCTACTAATTCATAAAAATTAGGCTCTCTTTCTTGAATATATTTGGAAAATCCGCTCACGACCCTGTTTCTATCGTTATCTGAAATAATTTTAACCCACTTGTTTCCAATTACTTCTTCTAACGAGTCCACGCCTATAAAATCTAAATATTTTTTATTTCCATAAATTAATTCTCCAATCCTATTAGAAATACACATTTCAAAAAAAGAAGCGTCCACCAATTTCTTAAACTTCATTATTTCTCGCTCTTCTAAAAACCTCTCGGCGAGCATTTCTGCGATTGGCGTTTCTATACTCATTTTTTGTGTGTTATTTGATTATTTCCAAATATGTGAAATTATGCTTTTAACAGTTTCACTAAAAATTGCGGGGACAATTAAAATTGCTATTCCGGCAAAAACCGACCATTTTGACAAAAGATTGTTCTTAAATTCTTCTATTTTGGAAATTCTTTCATCAATTTCTATCGCAATCCTATTTTGTTCTAAAATATTTTCAATTAACCACTTTGACTGTTGTTCAATCATAGAAATACTTTTTACCATAAAAGCCTCGCTTTCTGTAAGTTTACTAATCATATAATCAGGAACAGAAGAAATAAATGTTGGTATTTCAAGTTTTTTATAGTGGGAATTGTATTGCTTTTCCATTGATAAATAGAGATTTTAATAGATTTTTAAGAAGATTGTCTATAATTTACACTATTTTAATCATTTTTGACCTATTAAATTTTCGTAAAAGTCAACATTACGACTCACAGCTTTTGCAGTTTAAGATTGATCTTGCCAGTTCTTGAGCTGGGTTTGCTGATCTTTGGTAATAAAAAGTTTTTATACCTTGTTGCCATCCGAAAATCAATAAATCGCTAACCTCTTTAGGTTTAGTGTTTGGTGGAATCATTAGATTAAGACTTTGAGACTGATCAATATATTTTTGTCTTTGCGCGGCCTGAATTACTATTTCTTTTTGACTAATCTCCCCAAACGTCTTAAAAACGTCTTTTTCTTCTTGTGATAAAAATTCTAAATGTTGAACTGATCCGCCGTGAACCAAAATTGATTTCCACGTTTCGTCATCGTTTTTATCTTTTTCTTTTAATAATTCCTTTAAATATGGATTTTTATATGTAAAATTACCTTTAGCTAATTTTTTTACATAATAATTACCATTTTCAGGTTCAATGCTCGGAGACACTTGGCCTAATATAAAACTAGATGAAGTCGTCGGAGCAACTGCTAGGGTTGTAACATTACGAAGCCCATACCCCTTTAATAGTTCTGGCTCTCCAAATAATTTAGCTAATTCTTGGTTAGCCTTGTCTGATCTTTCTTTTATAGTTTTCCAAATAGAAGAATTTAGATATTTAGCTTCCATAGATTCAAAGGCAATCATTTTAGATTGTAATAATGAGTGCCAACCTAAGACTCCGGCCCCTAATGCTCTTTGATTTTTAGCAAATCTATTGGCGGCTTCCATAAATTTAATATTTTCAGTTTTAGTAACATACTCAGACATTACAGCGTCAAGAAAATAAATTAAAGTTTCTATTGCATCTGTCTCTATAATTTCATCCCATTTTAATAAATTATATGAAGATAAATCGCAAACGAATGATTCTAATTCAGAGCTATGTAAACAAATTTCAGAACACATTTGACTCGCCCAAATTTTTAAACCTTTGTCTATATAAACCTGCGGGGCGTTATTGTTCACGGTATCCTTAAAAAACAAATAAGGATAACCGCTTTCAAATCTTTTTTGAATGATTTTTCCCCATATTTTTCTTTTGTCTTTATCTCCATCAATCATGGAATTCATCCATTCGTCACCTATACAGACACCAATACTAATATTTTGGATTTGATGCCCTTCGTCTTTAATTTGTAAGAACTCTAAAATATCTGGATGATCTACGTCTAAGTATCCGGCAAAATGCCCGCGACGGGCAGAACCTTGAGAAACAACATTGGAAACATTATCAAATAAAGAAGCAAAATGAACTGGCCCGCTAGATTCCCCGCCCTTACTTATTTTTGAACCACGCGGTCTTAATTTGCCTAAATAACCAGAAGTCCCGGCCCCGTATTTACACATTATACCAACTTCTGCTACTTTTTCTAAAATAGAATCCATTCGATCTTCTATAAAGGAGCCATTGCAAGAAATTGGTAAACCCCTATCATTCCCAAAATTAACCCAAACAGGAGTAGCTAAAGAATAAAAACCACGAGACATATAATCTTCAAATTTGTCCGCAAAACCTTTAATTTTTAAGATTTTTTCAGCCGTGTCACTAATCTGTCTTATTCTCTGTTCCGGTGAAACGCCTTCTTCTAAATACCCGCCATCTCTCTCCAAAAAAATACGAGAGTATTTATTTAACCATTGATATTTTTGCATAATTTTTTAGTATCTGTCGAGATTGGGATCACTATAGCTTGGAAGAGCGATCATTAAAATAAATCTGCTTCCGAAAAACTTTGTGATTTTTTAGAATATTCTACAGGACGGGAATGAAAAAAATCAGTATGATTATTGCCCAAAATGGTTTCATCAAACCATACGGTATTTTTTAACATTTCCTTATCAACTTCAAAAATTTTTGGATATTTTATTTCTTTTAAAGAGGTGTTTAATCTATCTTTAATAAAATTAATTAATAATGGAGTATTTAGTTTTTCGTGATTATATCCATTGACTATCCATTCTATAATTTCACACTCATATTTAACAGCTTGTTCAGCTTCGTAAAGAATTTTTTCTTTTAATTCTTCGTCAAAAAGTTCTGGATATTCTTTTCTTAAGACATTTATTATTTTAGCCCCGGCCATGAAATGAAGATTTTCTTCCTTACTTGTATATTCTACCTGTTTATTTGTGTCTTTTAAGGCATTTTTATACCTTCCAAACCAGCTTATTGTATAAAATTGAGAAAATAAAGCTATATTTTCAACAAACAAAGAAAATAAAATTATTGAATAAATAAATTGTTTACGATTATCCGCATGAAATTTATGAAGATGTTTTCGTAAGTAATTAACTCGTCCTTTAATAATATCTAATTCTAGAATTTCGTCAAAAGCTTTTTCTATACCTAAAACTTCCAGTAATCTTTCATAGGCATCCCCGTGGACTACTTCATTCGCCCCAAAAACATATCCCATATCATTAATAGAGGAATGGGGAAGATTTTCTCCCAACTTAACCCAAAATTTCTTAACACTAATCTCTAGTTGTCCAATAGTAGAAAGCGCGCGGACAATTATATCTTGTTCCTGTTTGTTTAATTTGACTTTGAAATCTTGAATGTCACTTTGAAAATTAAATTCTCTTACCGTCCAAAAAGAATTTTGAATTGCTTCTATAAAATGCTGAGTCCAAGGATAAAGATCAGGTTTTCTGGAGATTTGTTCGTCAAATAATTTCATCTTATTTTCTTATATACCTTTTTCTTTCAATCTGGTTATGAATTTACACGACAAGAATCAAGTTTGAAAATAAAGTTTTTCAATAAGAAAAAAAGAATTTTTTTTGTTATAAAAAGTGTAGGTTTAGCTGCCTGAACTACCCCACCCAATTCCGCGATCAGTATTATCTAATTCTTCCACTTCTTCAAAGTCAAAATCTCCATACTGTTTAAATAAAATTTGAGCCGGACGATCTCCTTTGCATATAGTCAATGTTTCTTTTTTATCTGTATTTAATAATACAATTCCTATTTCTTTGCGATAAGCAGGATCAATAATTTTACCTAAACAATGCGCGCCCTTTTTATACGCCATTCCACTTCTATCAGAAATATGACCATACCAAGTAATAGGTATAGATATAGCTATTCCGGTTTTAATTAAATGTCTTTCACCCGGATGAATAATAACATCTTCTAAGGCGTATAAATCATATCCGGCATTACCATAATCTCTAGTCGGAGTTATGGCATTTTCATTAAGTTTCTTAAATTGTATTTTCATTTTTAATCTTTTTGTCCTTTTTCATTAAACTTTAAAATTTTGTAGAATTTATATTCAAAAATTTATAAGTTAATGCTATAAAGATTATATACAAAATAAAATTTATTAATTCTATGTAATTCTGAATAAAATTAATAAATAAATTCATAGTTTTTATCTTTAAAATCAATATTTTGACTCCGCGCAGCTTTAAATAATTTTATTCTCTCAGTGGATAAAATCTTGATTTCTTCTTTTTTTCTAAAAATAAATTGATTTAGACGTAATAATTCAAGATCAAATTGGGTTTGGGTTAAATTATCAAATTTTTTCATAAATTAATCAATAATTTCAAATTCATAATAAGGTGCAGAATCAAAGGTTTCTTTTTGAGGCGATGAAGTCAAATTATTGATTTGAATCAAATCTATTCCAAATTCCTTGGCTAGTTTGGGAGCAAAATCGTCTTTGTCGTAATAATCTCTAAAAACTACTTTAGAAATTTTATACATAGCAATTTGCTTAATACATTCACTACACGGACATAAAGTTACTGCCAATAATTTAACTTCGCCGGGGATACAATATCTTAAACAAGCTAATTCTGCGTGACAAACCCTTTTTCGTCTTTCATCACGATTAGACCAATCAATTGTTTTGCCGGGCGGTGCGCCGTTAAAACCTAAAGAAATAACACTGTTGTCTTCACGTAATGCCACCGCCCCAACGCGCAAAAAGGGGTCTTCTGAGCGTTTAGAAGCGACTTCTGCTAATTCTAGAGCATAACATTCCCACGAAAGACGATTATTCATGTTTTCTAACTTTAGAAGCTTCTTTTAATTTTCTCACCCGGTTTCTTGCTTTTCTAGCGTCCATTTTTTCTTTTCTATCTTTGTCAAATTTTTCTCCAATTTTATCACGCCCATATTTTTCCTCGCGGGCCTGAGAAAGTTCAGAACTTAAATCCAATAAATCTCCATAAGTCCCGGATTTTTTCCCAGTTATTTCAGAAAATTGTTTGGCGGACGTAATATCAATATTTTTTATAGAATCAACTTGGGCATTTAAAAACGATGGTAATCTAACGTATTTAATTCCTTCTATTTCAACTTCCGAACCAATTGACGGCGCGGATTCACTTGAAAAATAGAATTCTTTTATTTTGTTTTTAGAGTCTTTAAATTCGTATTGTGGCATTATAATAATTATTTTAAATTTTCCAAAATAATATCCAAAGATTTTGAATAAGTAAATTTTCTTGATAATTCTGTTCCTGCTTCGTTAAAAGGATTCGTAATAAATCTTTCCACGGCTTTATCACAGCCATTTATAAAATCATCTTCATTCCAATTAAAATATTGGCCCTGTGAAAACGGCCCGCCTTTATTAAAGAACATTCCGTCGGCGGCATCAATCATTTCCCCGTTAGTTTCGACTAAAATAGAATTTTCTGGAGTCGCCCATTGTTTAATTCCACAAACATTATGCACAACCGCATATTTTCCTATTCCCACACACTGAAAAGAAGGTAAACTCCAATTTTCATTATGACTCATATCAATAACAATATCACAAGAATTTAATACTTTGTTGTATTCCAAATTTGTATTAGTTAATGGCAAAATATTTACATTAGAATATTGTTTTCCTTCAAAAATTTGACCTAAAATTTGATTATTTTGTTCAGGACTTAAAAATCCATTGTTAATAGAAAGATGTAACATATAGTTTCTGTTGTTACCATATTTTTTTAACCATGCTTTAATTACGCGGGAATGACCTTTACGTTGCTCGTATTTCCCGGCGATTAAAAAGGTAATCCTATTATCATTATAACATTTCTTTTTAATATTATAAAAACTTTCACTATCAAACCCAAGAGGACAATAAACTACATTGTCCGCGCCTTGAGCGTTTAATAAATTTTTTAAATATTCATTACAAACAAATACAACTTTTTGATTTTTAATCACATTGATTTCCGTTTCTGTTGCTCTGTCGGTTTCTAAATAAGAAAATAAACATTGGTCTTTGGAAAAACTTTCTATTCCGCCGGACAAATGCCAATTTTTGAAAATAATATTATTTCTATTGTGGTTAGAATAAGATTTTTGAATACAATTAGTTAGCCAGTTATTGAAATCCTCATCTTTTTTATGAGTAGTTAAATCTATTGGCCCAATAGGAAATATACAAGGAGACAATTCTCTTTTGTATATTTCTTTTAATAAACAAATAGAAATTTGTCCGAGCGACGTTCTGTTTATTCCCAAATTTAATGCAAAATTTTCCATACTTTTCCTTTACTTTTTATTTAAAAAACTATTAATCTTCTTCTAATTCTGCGCCGGACTTTTCTTGATTTTTCTTATATTCTTTTAATAGTTGAGTAATAAGAATAATCATGGATTCTATATTTTCTTGAGTAATACATAAAGGATTGACTACGTTCTGGTCATCGTTGTCCTTCATATCATTAAGAATTTGCGATATATATGAGGCTATCTCGCCGGAGATAGTAATTGATTGTTCATAATTCTGAAGAGGCTTTTCTAAAACATACGCAGTTTTTTTCTTTTTATCATCTTCAAAATCTACGATTTTTACTAAACCAAGTTCAGAAAAAGATTTTAAACATTCTTTCATAATGGCTAATTCCATTTCTGGGAATTCAGAAATCAAAATAACCTTGTTAAAACCTTCTGGAAGGACTAACGTATCATTTTCTGTATAAAATTTAAATATAAGATTTTTAATTTCGAGTAGGGTCATTTTTAATAAATAAAGGTTTATTCTTTAACTTTAATATCTTCGATAGTAAAGATGGAGTTTAATTTTTTCTGGAATGCTAGAAACTCAGACATAATAGAGTAATTTACAGTATTTCTCAAATTCTCTGGATACTCATTGAGTAGGGACTCAATTGCATCAAATTTTATTCCACTTAACAATCTAATTATACAATCTATTCTTGCATCATTATCTATGCAAGAAATATAATGTTCACCCCTTATTTTTTTCTGATTTTCCTGTGTTAAAATGTCGTCGGCAGCGTTGGTATTATCGTTCATATTTATAAATTTTTATTTTCTATATAAACTTATATACCATAATCTTCTGAAATCATCAAACTATGTAGTTTTTTCTCTATCGAAGATATCGTTCTAGACATAAGCAGTGCGCTAATTTTATATTTTTTGGATAATTCAGAAATATTTTGCTTCTCGCAATCTATTCCATATCTCGAATTAATTATAGATTTTTCATCGTCGGGAAGGTTTTGAACGGAACTTAATAAAAAGGAATATTTATTTTCTCTATCAATTATTTTATCCGGTTCGTCTTCCTTATTCGTTTTAACAAAAAAGTCCTTATAGGAAGATATTTCGTCGGTTTCATCATTCGGTTGGCTAGAATCTAATTCTATTGGAGAAGAAAATAAACTTAATAATTCTTTTATCTTGCTAGATTTAATAGCAAGTTTTTGACTAATAAATTCGACCAATTGATCGTTTTCATTTTTATCAATTCCATTAAATTCTCCATTTTTGTATAAGTTATTTATTTTTTGCATTTGAGTATTCATAGCATCGGTGATAGAAAATTGTCTTATATTTTCTCTGTAAAATTTAGTCAACTCCATCAAAATACCCCGGTAACAATAATAACTAAACATTTTGCCCGGCGTTTCATATTTTTTCAAATCAAATGATTCAATAGAGTTTATTACCCCTGTAATGCCAGAATGAATTCCGTCTTCAAGGGATAAATTGTTGCCAAAACAATACTTTCTAGCCAAAAGAATTACAGTTCTTAAATATGCGTTAATTAACGCCTCCCGACTCGCCGAGCAATCTTTATTTTTAGCCTTTTTTAATAACTCTATTTCTTTATCGTTAGGTAAAACTGGCGTTGAATATGCTATTTTTTGGTAAAATTTAATTATTGGAGAATTATCTTGAGCATTATAATTATATTTTTTTGCTGTCCTTTGTTTGCTGTTTGTTAACAAATTACTTTTCATTTTTTTTTATTATTATTTTTTCTAATTTTATTTTTGTTTTACTATTTTTGTTAATGAGAATTGACTATTACAATTCCAATCATAACACAAACTTTCTCATTGTCAAAAATTATCTTCTCATTTTTGAGAAAACCAGAGTAAAAAATTTCTAATTCGTGAGAATCCTGAAAAAACTTTAATGATCTTATTAGTTTTTAATAGAGTATAGATAAAGCGGATACTTAGGGTTTTTTATTTAAGATTCAGATTTTCCTATCTTGAATCCGCTTTTTGCCACTGTTTTATACTATTTCTAGGTTTCCGGGCAATTTTTATTAGTTCAATCTGAACCATGTGAACCATGCACGAACCTATTTACACTATTCTATATACTCTTTTCAAAAAAAATTTCCGAAAAAAGAATTGACAAAAAGATTTTGCGTGGTAGATTTATTGGAAATCGAAAAATTATGACGATTCAACAATATTACAATCAAAAAAAACAACAAAGAGAAAACAGTTTTAAAAAAAGTAAAAATCAAAATATGCAAACTTTACTAGAAAAAGAACAACAGGAAGATAAAATTAAAGAAGAAGTTTTCTTGAAAGATATTCTTAAAACTACAATTAGAAATTTAACCAAAAGAGTTATTCCGGCTGAGTCCTCAGAATCCTTTCAACAAAAATTCGATGATTTTTGGAAATCATTTATATTTTTTCACGAGAAACGGGAGGCTTTTAATATAAACTATATTTACAAATGCGTAAATAATTTATCCGAACATTGTGAAAGAATACATTTACCGTTTGATAATAATTTAGCTTCGTCAATTATTCTACAGAGATTTGGCGGTAAAATGAAGAATTTTAATGAAAGCGCGGATATGGTTTATAAAATTTTAACAGAAAAATTTGGAGTCTTATCCAACGAAGCCGAAATTATAAAATTCTTTATTTCTTCATGTTCAGATATTGTTACTGAAAACAGTCCGCCGAATCATTACAAATTAAGTCTTTTAAAAGACGTTTATTTTCATCATTTGGGCGGAACTTGGTTTGAATTTATAAGTTTTCAAGAAAAAGTCTATAAAGAAAGAGGAATATTAACCAGACTTGAATTCTTTCAATGTCAAAAAGAAATTTTAAAATTGTTAATTAGCGTGAATTATAAATTATATAAAAGTTGTTTTTATATAGAAAAATACGAAAAAAATGCTAAGAGAAATATTGAAGATTATTTGGTGATTATTGATGAGAGAATTGAAAAGTTATCAAATCCGGGAACATATAAAGTTTTAGCAGAGAGTTAATCTTTATTTTTAGTAAACTAATACAACTTATAATGAATAAATTATCAAGCATGGTGAAATTTGAGCAGAAAAAGCCTATTTTTAGTAGAACTTTTAATGCTCAAAAACAATTAAACATGATAATTATATCAATCACGGAGCCAATTGTCGCATTTTTGCCGCGCCACGAGCGATGGTCGTCTTTGACCTACTCTAATCTTCTTTCGTGGATTACGCGGAAAGCCTATATTTCTATAGATCGTATTAAGTCAAAAGGTTATTTTATTATCGCTTTGACCCCATCCCTTCACCTTCGCGTCCGACATTATTTCGATTCCGCGCGGCTACACGCTCAAATTCGACTTATTGAGAAGTATTAAATTTTACTGTTACGAAACTATATACTCTTTATTTAACATTGAGAATAAAAAGCCAAGAAAAAAAATATGGGGAAATTTAAATTAAATGATAATGTTGTAATTTTAGATGAAAAATCTTTATATTTTGCATTGGGTTTTTCCCCAAATAAAAAAGCATACAATATTTTTCTTGTTACGGGTGGGAAAATAGTAGAAGAACAGCACGAGTATAATTTATATACAGTAAAATTTAATTTTCCTGTCGGTTCACTAAATTTTGATATTTACGAAAAAAGATTGTGTTTGAAAATAAATTCTTCTGACTCAATTTTAGAAATTAAAAAATCAAATCATTTTTTTACTAGTATGTTTTTACTGAAAGAAAAAAAAGAGGAAAACAAAGATAAAGCTAAATGAACAAAAAATTTTCACAAAAATGAAAATCTCTCAAAAAAAAACTTGACAAGTCCAAAACTTGCCTTATACTGTAATAGTATAAAACATCAAACCCAAAAATAGAAAGAAAATAGTGTATGTGTTTAATTATGTGTTCGTTCGCAGGAAAAGAAATATCTAAAGATCATTTAGAAACTTCTTTTCGAGGAAATCCTCATGGTTCTGGTATTGCCGGAGCTAAAGATGGAAAAATTTTAACAGAAAAAGGATTTTTCAAATTTGAAGAATTCTATGAAGTTTATAAAAAATATATTGGAATGCCTCATATTATCCATCACCGATGGAAAACACACGGGGAAACAGATAAAGATAATTGCCATCCTTTTATTTTATCTGAAAAAACAGACGAAAAAAATAATTCGTTTCCTGCGTTGGTACTTTTTCACAACGGGGTGCTTCACGGATACAACACCAATCCAAAAATGTCCGACACTTTTAATTTTTGTGAAGATAGATTAAAACCTCTAACTATAGATACAAACGGGGTAAAATGGTGGAAAAACACCGGATTTAAATGGTTAATTGAATCTGTTATAGGTAACGGGAATAAATTTGCCCTACTGGATTCCGACGGGGAAATAACTATTTTTAATCAAGGTTTAGGGGAATGGGCCGATGAAGAAGAAACAATTTGGGCCTCGAATAATTCGTATAAAGTATTAAAAGCTCGAAATGACCCTAGAGCAGCCGGGAACCATTTTCTTAGATATGAATCTGATTTTGGTTATTATGGCAGGCCAACGCAACAACCCCATAATTCTACTTTATTTTTAGAAGATAAAACTAAAAAATCTCTTCTAAAAGAAACAATAATTCCTGAGAAAAATAAAAATGACACAAACTTGTTTGATATTTCAGACGAAGAATTACGCGAAGTAGATGATTATTTGCAGACATTAAATGCTACTGACATCAGTTAATTAAAAATAAAAAACTAACTCTTAAATTAAAACCTTATGAAAGAAACAGAAAACCAAACAGAAGTAAAAATTACGTTAAAAAAACCCTTGAAAACTAAAGAATATACTGTTACAAAAGTCACAAAAAAGAGAAAAACTGATATGCCTAAAACTTATTTATCTGCAAATTATTTGTCTGTTCCTTTGAAACAGATGGGGGATGATTTTAATATTCCTTCACAGGAAATTGGGGAGGGGGTAAAAACCGCCGCCGCTTCTAATAAAAAAATCCTAAAAGTAAACGAAAAAACAAAAGAAGAGCAAAAATATAGTATTAAATGCGGTGTCTCCGGCGAAGTTCTGGAAAAGCCAAGATATACCTATGTTTCTAATCAAAGAAACGGAACCAGTGAGTATGTCCACGAAAATCATTTAGATAAATTGAATACTTGCTCCTCCTGTAAAAAACTTTTTGTAGAAAAACTGGAAGAAAATCATTGCTATTATTGTATAAATAGAGCCGTAGAAAGGCATATATTACCTTACCATACAAAAGCGGAAAGTAAGTTATCATTTATTTTTTCTCCAACCGACCCTACTAAGGTAAAATTTTGCGACAAAAATATTTCTACTTTTTACGCCGGTAAAAATCCGTCGTCTTTTATTTATAGTTGCGGTAATTCAGAACCTCAACCTAATTTATTTGGAATCGAATTGGAATATGAATGTAAAAAATCGCGCGGACTCGCTGTTTTAAAAGTACATCCTCTTATTAAAGAATTTGCTGTCTTAAAAAGAGATTCTACTTTGGTAGAGGGATTTGAAATAGTTAGCGCCCCGGCTGATAAACTTGCCCATTATAAAATATGGGATTCTTTATTCACTGAAATAGAAAAAGATAATAATATTGAATGTACTCCATATTCCTATGATGAAGCTAAAGGTAAGGGTGTTGGATGTGGTTTACATATTCATATTTCAAAAGATTCAATGATTCATCATAATGCTTATTCTGTCGCAGATAAAAACGGGGCAGAAAAAGATTTAAGAATAGTTACTGGATTGCCTATTGCAAAATTACAAACATTTATTTATTCAAAATACAACAGAAAGTTTGTTGAATTAATGGCTGGGCGAAAATCTAATATGTATAATGATTTTACGGCAGAAAAGGGGATTATGTTTGATGTTAATGGAAAAATTACGGCTGGGGCCAGATCGGTTATAAATTTAGAAAATGGAGGATTCGATCACAGAACCGCTGTCAATTTTAATACTTCAAATGGTAAAACCATTGAATTTAGAATTTTCCGTTCTACAAAAAATAAATTAGAATTACTAAAAAATATTGACTTTGTGGATGCAATTTGTTGTTTTTGCCGCACAGGAAATGCTTCATTACAAGAAATGAAAGATTGGATTTATTTCTATGAATTCGTTTCTAAAAATCGTCAGGATTATCCATTCTTATTTAAATTCTTTGAAACCGATAAAGATTTTCTACTTCTTTTATCAAATAAAGAAAATGGAATTGAAGGAAAATCGGAAATTTCTGAGCAGCCTATTATTAGTAATGTTATTCCGCCGGAGCCACCCTTGGCAGTCGCCGGTCATTTAAATTTAAGAAGATTATCTCTAAATAGAGATTTAACAAAAGTTTTCGAGGCTGAAAATGAAAATGAAGATGAAGACCTTTCAGAAGAAGAAGAACTTAATTTCTAAGTCATAATTTTTTATATATAAAATATTTAAAATATTAAATGACCATAATAAAACCAACTAATTTCCGATTACTTTTGGAAGATTTATTGGAAATAGTAATTATAAATTTTACTCTACATAAAGTAAATATTTCATATACTATTCCTGAAAATAACTTCAATTCTGCTGAATATGATAGTATAGGCTTTGTTGAAATAACAGATATGGAATATCTAAAAGAATTTTTAGATTATGTAAATGAAAACAATGCAGCGGCGTTAATCTTTCTAGGAGACAGGGACGTATCTTTACCTCTTCATATAACAAATCAGTTATGTTGTGTTTATGAAGGATTATTTAAGAATGTAAATAAAAAAGATAGTAAAAGTAATTTACAGGAAATTCTTTTAAGATTGCATGAAAAGCCGCTTGACAATATCGAAAACTGTGATAATCTTTTCAAGCTACTTGTGACTACTCTCAACTACGAAGACTTATTGATTTATATGAATATTGACGGACAATTCAAAATAGTCAAAGCAAATATGGGATTTATACATAAAAAAAATAATTATTTTATTCCTAAAACTTATTGCAAACCTAGCCGACCTATTGAAATAACTTCAGACCTAGAAAATACAACTTACTCTTATTTCAGTGAAGGTTATGATTATTAATTATCAACAGTAATTTGTATTTAAATTATTTTAAATAAATGAGTATTATTTGTCACAAACCGGAAGGTGTGGACTTTCCTAAAAACGCATTGGAGAAATGTTTTAATAGCAATAATCCAGACGCGGCTGGATATAGTTATGCGATGGGCGGCGTAATTTATGTAAAAAGAGGATTTAAATCTTTTGAGAATTTGTTTGCTTCTTTATTGGAGGTAGAAAAATTCTCTTGTTTAATTACTTTTTCAAACAAGCAAATACCAAACGAAAATAAATTCCTACAACCATTTAAACTAGATAAAAATCATTTTGTTGGATACGATGGTGCTTTTTTATCCAGAAAGGATTTAAATAATCCTTTATGTTCACAGGGGTATAATTTTACAAATTTACTTAAATCGTTTGATACAGATTTATTTAAAAAAGACTATTTTATAAAACTTTTAAGCGCGGCTTTGTCAAAAAGTAATTCCGGGTGCGCGGCTGTAATAAATAATCTTGGAGAAGTTTTTGTTTTTAATAAAGCCCACGGAACAGAATTATTAAAATGTTGGTTTTCAAGTAATCCGTATTGTAATATAACTACTATAAATACCTCCAACACTAATACCGTAAGTGTTACTGGAAATATTAAACAGTGCGGGGACTGCGCGGCTTGGTATAACTTAAATAGTTTAATATGGGGCGGCGCAAGCGATCCTAAATCTTATTGCAGAGATTGTACCAATAAAATATTAGTTAGAAAAAATTCTCTTTTAACAGAAAAAAGACAAAGGGAAATGTCAAACCCCTACAAAGATCATTTAACTAACTTGGAAAGTATAGTAAATATTACTTTGGTAAATATTTTAGACTTGTTTTAATTTTCATTATTTTTATAATCATATAAAATATGAGTTTACAAATAAAAGATTTTATCTCCGAAAAAGAAGACCATTTCTTAGATGCAAGAAAAAGCAAAAATGTTCATTTAACTAGTTTAGTTGATCGGCTTATTTTCAATATAAAAATTGATATTAAGAAAATTTTTAATCTGTGGATTGTAACAAATTACGGCAATATAATTACTCTTGGAGTTTTTAGGTATAGTAATCTTTTTTTTGAGAAGGGTCCTTCCGGGTGTTATCGTAGAATTTTTTCTCCGGGAGTCTATGGAAATTATTTAGTATGGTGTGATGAAAAAGATAAAAAAGTTTTATCATTTCAAAAATATATTATCTGCTCCACCGATTAAACCACCGAGTAAAAAAAGAACTTGACAATTCGTAGATTTCTGGTATAGTATCTTAACTCTCTAAAATAGAATAAAATTTATGTGTCTAATTATTGTTTCTAAACCAAATAGTCCCAAAGTTTCCGAAGAAATATTAAAAACGTCTTTTGATTTAAATCAAGACGGGATAGGGATTAGTTATTCGTTAAATCATGAACTTTTTACAAAAAAAGATTTTATAGGTTTTGTTGATTTTTATGAATATTATCTAAGTATACCTAATGAATCATCTATTCTTGTTCATTTTAGAAAGAGTAGTGCTGGAGGAAAAATACCGGACAATATCCATCCATTTTTATTGGAAAATAATGAAAACAATAATAAAACAGTATGGTGTTTAAATGGCACGGTTTCCGATCATGTAGTTAAAGACTCTGACAAATCAGATTGTTATTTGATGAATGAGATTATTATTTCTCCCATTTATGCATTAGACAACTTTTTCTATGAAAAAGACTACTTTAAGGCTTTATTAAAATCTCATATAAAAGCCGCTAAAATGGTATTTTTTAATAATTCCGGGGAGTTTACTATTTTGAATGAAATTTTAGGTGAATGGGTTAATGATAAAACAACTTGGTTTAGTAATACTCAATTCAAAGCTGAAATAGAAAGAATAAAGAAACAGAAAAATCCTGTTGTTATTACTAAATATAGTAATAATAATTACTGTTTACCTCCCAAGTCAGGAACTCCATTTAATCTAAAAAAAAAATACTATCTTCGCTCGGACAAATTATTTCAAGAATTATCTTTGGACGAAATTCATTGCTTGCAAAAACTACATCACAAGGGCGTTAGAAAATTACTTAAAAAAGGTATTATTGGGAAATTAAATTGCATACCACAAGAATTGATAGACAAGACAGACGATCAAAGATATGAACAATTTTGGAAAGGTAAAGAAATTTTACAAACCGGGTTTGCGACTTAAATGAAATTTATCTAAATAATATTGTTACAACAAAAAAAATAATTAAATAAAAATAAAGTAATTAAATATATAAAATATGAAAAAATTAGTAATATATCCATACGAATTAGTATCAGAATCAGGCAAACTTCTTGCGGAGACTTTTAATGCGAAAAAAGTTCGCCCGGATGGAAATTATCGCCCACAAAATGATGAAATAATTTTAAATTGGGGAATGAGTGAGACTCCAAATTGGGAGGGAATGGTCGGAAACATTAAAGTAATTAATCATTGGGACGCAATTAAAGTTTCTGTAAATAAGTTAAAAACATTTGAAAAGCTAAAAGCTGCCGGGGTGAATATTCCTTTATTTTCGACTAAAATTGATGATGCCCGCCAATGGATTCAAAATGGCGATGTAATCGTTTGTAGAAAGATTCTATGTGGATCGCAGGGTGATGGAATTGTTATCTGTAAAAATTTAGAAGAACTAAATGTAGCTGCGCCTGATACAAAAATGTTTGTCAGATATTTTAAACGTAAAAAAGAATTTCGTGTATTTGTTGCGAATGGAGAGATTTTTGATTTTTCTGAGAAAAAGAAAAAAGAAGATTTCGATGGCGAACATAATACATTTGTTAGAAATTTCGCAGGAGGGTATATTTTTGCACGTCAAAACGTGGTATTACCAGAAATTGTAAAACAACAATCAATTGCTGCTGCCGCCGCCTTAAATTTACAAATTACTGCTATTGATATTGGATATAATGAGTCCCAAAATCTCGCCGTAGTATTCGAGGCAAATTGTTCATTTGCTTTTGATGCTGGAACAACCACTTTTGAATCAGTCAAAAAGATTATTAATAAATTTTTGGAGATAAATGAAAATCCTATTCCGGCAGCAATTACCGCTTCTCCAAAAATAGAAGTCACGCCCATTATTGCTCCCTCCAATCAATTATGCAAAAATAAACTAAAAGATGAAATATATAAGTTAAACGGAATTACAGAGATAGAGTTTAGATCAGTTGATAATACGTTAAAGGTTTATGGTAAAGTTGCTGGACGAAACAATCTAATTAAAATCTTAGAAATTAACAATCCAGAAATTAGTCACTTTTGGGAAGATTAAAATCATTTTGAAATAAAACTATGTCCTGTTTAATATCTTCCTCTGGTAAACAAGTTTCAAAAAGAAATCTAATCAATTGCTTTAACAGAAATGAAAATGTTGGAATCTTATTCTTAGATGAAAACTATAAGTTTCAAACAAGAAAACCCGGAACAAATTTTGATAATTTTTATAAATTTTATTCTGAGAATGTCAAAACTCCAAGTATTATCTTTTTTAATGATAAAGAGACTTTTGGTAAGGACAAGGTAAAACCTTTTATTTTAAGTCCTAATTTATATGTGTTTATTGAGGGACTTATTCCTAATATTGAAAAATTTACTAACCATAAAACAAAATCAGAAATACAATTATTTGTAGAACAAGTATTGAGGCCGATAGCCCGAATTGATGAAAATTTATTTATAAAGCCGTCCGTTTCAACTTTACTGTCAAAATTTATTGGTAAAAGTGGTAAATTGGTATTTTTTTACCAAAAACAAAAACCTACATTCATTTATAATATGTATTTGGGAAATCTTGAGGACGATGGGCATAATTGGTATTCTAATTCAAATTATAAATGCGCCGGTGTTAAACAAACTTATTTTTTCACTCCGAAAAGTCAAATTAAAAGTGACTCGAATGAAGAACAATATAGTTTAGAACAAGATAATTCCATTGATCTAGAAATAGAAGATTTAACAAAAATAGAAAAAATGGAGGAACAGGAAGAATTAAAACTTTTGGGATTGCTGGAATCAGAAAGATATGAAGAAAGAAGAATTAGAAGTTTTCAAGAGTTAGCAAGGGAAGATATTTGGCCCTCCGACGATAGAAATTATTATTAATTTATAACACAATATGAAATTTTCTTTTATTGCAAAATTAAAAAAACTCCTCTTTAAGAAAGAGGAAAAAATCAGAGTTAAATATTTATCTGAATATTTATCATTTGTTAATAACAATAATCAGTTGGTTATAAATTCAACTAGAAAAATTTAAATATGGTTGATGAAAACAAAGTAATTGCCGTGGCAGATTATCAATTTTTTAACGTATTAAATCCCGCATATAGTGTTTGTAAATATAATGAAATTCAAAAGGGGCAAAGATTTAGATACCTTGGCGAATGGAGAATTAAAGTTGGCAATATATTTTCAATGTCAAGGGATAAGGCATTTGGTATAACTTATTCTAGTATAGGGTTAGATAAATTTGTTTTATATTTTAAATATGAAAATTTGCACCAAATTTAACCTCTTTATTTTTTTTGAAAAAGCATTTGACAGTTTAGAATTTTGAGTTAGACTCAAAACTGTAAGATAACGCAACTTCAACACCAACACTGAAATAATCTAGTAGAACAGCAAATAATAATAGTCAGTAAAAAAATAAAAATAATATGAACACAAAGCAAAAAAATGGTAAAAAAGATAGCAAAAATTGGGAATTAACCATTGGTTCTGATTTTGAACTATTCATAAAAGATAATGAAACTCAAAAATTTGTTTCGAGTCTTGATCTATTTGACAATAAAGATAAATATGATCCATTTGTCATAGACGATCATACTAAATTTTTCTGTGATAATGTCTTATTTGAAGGGAATGTAAAATACGCCACGACCAAAAAAGATTTAGTTGAAAATTTTAGATTTACTTTAACTAAAATGGCGGAATGTCTTTCTGAAAAATATGGAGATAGATATTCTTTTATCGCGGATGCCGCGCATGAATTCGATGATGAATCATTAAATAATCCCAAAGCTAGAGAAGCAGGATGTTCTGTTTCTTATAATGCCCACACAAAAGGAATTAGTGAGACTGCGCCTTTTGAAAAAGTAAATACTAGAACAAGTGCTTTGCACGCGCATTTTGGACGCACTGATTTTAACAAAATTAAAAATAGAAAAGGGCAAATTTTACTTGACCATAATTCCCGTAATGATATTGTTCTATTGTCGGATTTGTTTATTGGTAACACGATGAATTTAATTGACAATGACGTAGAAAATAGTATTTTGCGTAGAAAATATTATGGTAAAAGCGGGGAGCTTCGGACTCCGCCTTTTGGAGTAGAGTATCGGGTATTACACTCATATTTCCTTAGACATCCATCTATGATTGAATTTCTATATGATCTTTCCGTGGAAATGTTTAAATATATTAGAGCCGGACAAGAACAAGTATTACTCAATAGGTTTAATATGGAAACTTTAGCTTTAGCTATCAATACAAACAATAAAGAAATTTCTAAAGCGATTTTCGATGGACTAGATATGCCTAAACATATTATAGAGCAAGTTGAAATGCATAAAGATATTACTTATGATTCCGATGTTTTATCTGGATGGGGAATTAAAGTAAAGAATTTGGATTTAGAAGTTGCTTAATTTCTAAAAATTTATCATACTTTCTTTTTAGACCAATCACCTAACTACAAAACCAATACAATTAAATAAAACGCTAAAAAATATGGATAATACAAAAGAAAATAATTCTCTAGAAAATTTAGAAGTTAAAAAACACAAAGAACGAAAAGTTTTTATTGTCGGTGGCAATAATGATTATGCCAACTGGTTAATTCCTATTGGGTTTTCCATAACAAAAAATATAAATGAATGTGATTTAATTTTCTTTACTGGTGGGGAAGATGTTAGTCCGCAGATTTACGGAGAACAAAATGGACAATATACTCATTTTAATGAAAGGAGAGATGATAAAGAATTACAAATTTTTGAAGATCATCCAAATAAAAATAAACTTGGAGTTTGTCGCGGCGGACAATTTCTTACCGTAGCAAATGGATACAAATTAGTTCAACATTCATCGCATCCATCTTGGCATAATATTTCAACCTACGACGGTCAAACCCTACTTGCGTCCTCCACGCATCACCAACAATTCTTATTAAACCCTAATAGAAATTATCGTGCCAGAGAATTTGATTTAATTGGTTGGGCGGAAAATTTATCCGGTATCCATCTTAACGGTAAAAATAAAGATTATTACTTTGATATAGATTATAAAGAGCCTGAAATTGTATTGTTTTATAATGATGATGAAAATAATTCAAAATCTCTTGCAATTCAGATGCATGTAGAATTTTTCGATCTAGATCATCCGACTGTAAAATATATGCAAAATTTAATAATTAACACTCTTTTTACTGATTAATTAAATATATTATAAATACAATATAAAACAATGGAATTTGGAAGACCAAACGTGTTTAATAACGGAACAATAAAAAGTATTGCTTTAGGTAGATTACCGACAAACACTATTTTTAGACTTAATAAAAAGTTCTATCACAAATACTCCGATCACCTAGCATACGTTTTAGATAAAAATACAAAAAGAACAAATTTTCTGGAAATAGACCCGAAATCATATTTAATGCTTGTAGCTATTAAAGCTAAAAATAATTAATTTTGTTTTATAACATAAAATGTATACTGCCAACGTAAAATACTGGGTAAGATCAAAAGATTTGCTTAAAAAAGAATTAAATACTAATTGTTTTTCTGCTGTTGTTAGACCACATTCCCCATACTCTGAATTTGATATTAAAGAAACGAAATCAATAGTTTATAAATGTGTCCCGCCAGCTAAAGAAAGTGGTTTTTATTTGGATAAACAAATACAAGATTTTTACATTGAGTTTGTAACAAAATTATTTGCAAAATTTAAATACAATTTGCAATATAGATTTCTGAAAGATAAAAAAATTCTTTTTAGATTAACCTTAAATCAAAAATTGATAAACAATCCGGCCAAAATTTTGTTAATTCTAACTCTTTTTCGTTACATCCAAGAATTTCCAGAGATTTTAATGGATTTTTACAAGAATAAAAAAAATAATTTAAGCGATAATTTTATTCAATTTCAAGTATCCCACAATAACACCTTAAAAGATAAAAAATATTACGACAATCGTTATGGACATTCTATAATATCTCAATATGGATGCAATCTGCCTGACTCAATTTCTTTGGAAGACTTTAGTCTTAAATTTAAATTTAAAATTACTGGAGTTCAAGAGTGTTTTAAGTCAAGAAAAGACTTGACAGTCTGAAATTTTCAGATACAATAATGATGAAGGCCACGAAGCCAGAATTCAATACAAATCAAAATTAAATTATGACTACAAAGAAACATTTGTTTTACGGAACTTTGAGAAAGGGTCACGAAAACGTATCGAGAGATAAAACTTATAATTACGAAAGATTTGGGTCGGGGACTCAAAAATATATTAAAACATTAAGAATCCCCGGATATAAAATGTATGATTTGGGACATTATCCATGTATTGTAGAATCGGATAATAATAACAAAGAAATTACAGTAGAGTTGCATGAAGTAAATGAGGAGACTGCTCAAAAAATTTCTTTTATGGAAAAGGGCGCGGGATATTTGTCCAAAAATATTGAAATTGGCGAAGAAAAGGCTATAATTTATTTCTATCCAAAAGAATTGATTAATAAATTGCAATGTCAAGACAGTGAGATTAAATCCGGGGACTGGTGTAGTTAATTTTTTGTCGATAAAACAATTATAAAATAAAAATATGTCAATTCTAAATTTAAAAGAAAATGATAAATTTTATCTTAAAAAAAATGTTACTCTTCAAGATTTAATAGATATAGCTTTTTCTCCCGGACAAGCAGTAAAATTTCTCAAACAAAGAAAAGAAAATAGACCCTTCATTGTCCACAGTTATGGAATTAAAGAAAATAGAATATATTTCCTTCATGAAGGTTATTATGCTTTTTTCTCAATTAAAATGTGTGAGACTCTCTCCAGAACAAAAAAAACACAATCCAATCATTTTTTTACTAAAATGTTTCTTTTAGATATTCCAAAATTTAAGAAAAATAGTATTAAGGTAAATTAAGAATTTTAAAATTAAAACAAAATGAAAACAACTATTTGTCAAAATAAAGAATTACTTACTGACATTTACGGAATAAAAGAAATTCATAAAATTTACTTTTCCTTAATAGATTCCAACAAGAAAGTTTTACAAATTTTTCAGACCTGCAAGGATTATTGCAGTGATTTGTTGTATGATGTTTTTGCTTTAAATGTAAAAAATATAGCCTTAACCAAAGTAACTAAAGACAAACCAAGATTTTTAATTAAATTACCTAAGAAAAATTTAAATTATCAAGAATCCGCCGAGAATATTTTAGACTGTCTCCATCAAGTTGAAAAAGATTTAAAATTCAAAACTAAAACTGTTTTTTATAAAGTAAAATGGAAGCAAGACAAAACAATCCCTGAAGATATATTTTGTGTAATCGGGGCAAGTGAATGGTTATATAGCCTGCCTTTATTTTCTTTATTCCAAACGATAATCAGAAGTATTCACGGTTTACATAAAAAAGGTGATGACTATCGTGATAGTTTTAAAAATATTATAACAAATAATGAAATCTTTACCGATTTTAGTTCAGACAAAGGATATTTATCTCAAGGAGTTTTTTTTCTACAATTATTTATCAAATATGGATATACAAAATTTTTCTACGGGAACGGAGATATAGAAGGATTTAACTTAAACTGGAAAAAATCTGAACATGGCAGTTCAAGTCACAGCAGCGGAATTTCTGGACTATATCACTATATTTTTCGTTCTTGTGATAGCTACATATATAATAGCTATATTTTACATAAATATTTCGCCCGCCCGGAATTATTAAAGGAAATAGAATTATTGGAAGGCAAAAAATTATTCCCGGCTTTTATGAAAGGAGAGGTTTTGCCGGAAGGGGATAAGGAAACTGATTTAGGAATAAAAAGTTTATATAAGTAAAATTTTGAATTAAAAAACTTAATAGTTCAAAAAGAAGTGGTATAGTAGAAAAATGATAACTAGACTCAAATTCACAGATCAAGATAACAGTAAACTATTTGTTACTGGATGCCCGCATCTAAATCATAATCCCCAATGGAAAGAAAATAAAATTTGGGAAACTCGTGGATATAGTTCCGCCGAGGAAATGACCACCGGGATTATTAGACAAATTAATGATACTTGTTTAGCCACCGATACTTTATTAGTATTAGGAGATTTTTGTTTGAATACTACTCCTGAGCAGTTTTATTCTTTAATTCATAGAATTCATCCTAAACTATGGTTTATCCGGGGGAATCATAACAACCCTTGGGAAAAATTATATTTACAACACTGTATAGAAAAATTTGGCTATGAAGTTATAGGTTATGAATGGCTAGACAAAATAACTTATTTGGGGGATTATGCTGAAATTAACTGGAATAAAACAATGTTTGTTTGCAACCATTATCCTTATTATATTTGGAACGATATTAAACATGGTTTTATTAGTTTAGTTTCCCATAGCCACGGAAGCTGCAAATTAAGTCGCCCGGAAGATAAAACAATGAAACAAATTGATACCGGATGGGAAGTTTGGAAGAAACCGATTTCCTTTAGAGAAATAATACAGTGTTCTAATAAAAAACAAATATTTAAAGGTGATCATCATTAGGGTGATAAAAATATTTAATTATGTCCGCGCGGACTTGTGTGCATTTAAATAATTAAAATATATCATGGAAATATATAATCAAGAATTAGAGAAAAAATGGGAAAAATCACAGAAAAAAGTTTCGGAAACGGCTTGACAGTGAAAAATCTTGTGGTATAATATAGAAACGAAAAATCTATGGAAAAATCCTATAAACACAAAATAAGTAAATCCGCTTATATTAATCATAAAACATATTTAAAGTCCGCCCTTACCGCTCTCAATTTAAATAATCCTAAATGGCACCCCGAATGGAAAAGAAATTTAGGTTATAAAATCGCGCGAGTATTATTTTTGGCCGGAGTTAAAAAAATAGAACATACTTATTGGGATTTAAGACAATATGATTTAATGTTGAATGAGCCGCCGCTCCACAAACAAACAATTAGAATTTCTCCCAATATTGATTCTTCTGTTTTAGAAATTTTTGATAAAATGGATAAATCCCGCCCGCTAATTTGGAATATTTTAAGTAAATTCAATATTGGGGTAACTGGCTGCGGGCATGAAAATTTTTGCACCGTTTCAAACGTGGAAGAAATGAATTTGTTGACTGATATTTTAATTCATTTTAATCATTTTAATAATAATTTTGAGATTGAAAAAACAATATGATTTAGCTAATAAAATATATCATAAAAATATAGATATTTTAGATAAATTTTGGGAGTAAAAACTTGACAGTGTAGAAAAAAGTGGTATAGTAAAATACACCAACCCACAAAACGTAAAATATTAAGAAAAATATTATGCCAAAAGAATTATTAGATTTACAACAAACCGAAGACGGTAAAATTAAAACTAACCTTTAATATTTAAAATAAAATGTTTGATTTGAACTACACAGATTTTTGTCAAAACTATAAATCTAAATTCCATAATGGTAAAAATACAACTACTTTTGTTAAATATAAAGTTATAAGTAAAAACAATGATATTGCTATTGATCATGGTCTTGGTATCGGTAAAGCCTGTTACAGTGCTGTTACTTATTCAAAAATACCTAATACTTGGGAAAAATTAGAAACTTGGTTTAATTTAAGTAAATTACCATATTCTAAAACCAAGATAATTAAATGGATTAAAGAATTAAACGAACTAGGGTTCCCATGTTATTTAGATTTCGATAATAAAAATAGCCCCGGCACTGCTAATTTTACTGTCAAATTTTCAGATTTTACAAGAAAATTACATTTAAATTCAACCTTGCAATTAATTAGAGCATTGTGGGAGTCAGGAATTAATCACGTCCCGGATATTTATTTTCAATTATCGAATAAATTCAAAAATTCGGATTTAAACGATAGATTTTTATTGCTACAACATTCTCATAATCTTCTGACTTATACAAAAGATACTACTGGTTATTATAACTTTAATCATACTATTACTTATTCTAATAATGGAGTTAAAGATCAGGCAATTTCTCTTAAAACATACAACCAAAGACTAAAAAATAGTATCAGTATGGATATTAGTTTTGGTTCCGTAAACGATTTATGGAAAAGAAATTTATTAGTCAATAAAGACATTAAAATTTAAACAAATTAATATGAAAATTTTAGGACAAAAAAATCAATTTAGAAAAATTCATGGCTTTTGGAAATTTGCTTTTCTGCCCACTGAATTAGTTTCAGGGGAAACCATTTGGCTTAAATTTCATTATATAGCCGGGATTCATTTTGTTTGTTCTAATAGAAATGATTGCGGTAAAAAAACATTTGAAATCAAATACTCTAAAGAGTCTGCGTGACTATAAAAAATTGAAAGATTCAAAACTTTATCCAAATTGGTCTTTTTTATCGTTAAGATATATTAATACAAACGATTCTTTTAGACATAAAAATAGATGGTGGAAATTATTTGACAATAAACAAACAATGTATTCGGTTGACGAAGGAATTACTCAAATGATATTTTTGGAACAAAAAGATTTTGATTTTATTAAAGTTGCAATTAGATTGGGAGAATCAAAGTTGCCATATAGTAAATTGGGATTGTAAATGTTTGATTCACGCTTAATTAAATAAAAAAATATGTTTACTGTTAAAAATACAGGTTCAAATTACTTGGCTAGAATAATTAAACTTGGTCCGCCAAGAAAACATTCTAATGCAGACAAATTATTAGTTCATACCGTATTGTTCAATAATATAATCACTGATCTTTCATATAAGGAAAACGATTTAGTAGTTTATTTTCCGTTAGAATGTCAAATTAACAAAGATTTTATTTCTTATATTAATGGGTTTCAGAAAAAAGAATTAAATAAAGATAAAGAAGTGCGCGGATTCTTTGACAATAATTCTCGCGTCCGCGCAGTAAAACTCCGTGGCGAGCCATCGGCGGGATTTATAATTAAATTGGAGATTTTAATTAAGTGGCTTGAGTCTAAAAAGATTAAAATAGACGCTGACGACGTTTTTTATACAATAGATGTTGATTTTGATACCTTTAACGACATTTTAATTTGTCAAAAATACATTGTTCCTGTAAAAAATTCCGGCCACAATCTAGCCAAACAAAAAGTCGCCCGCGAAAGTCGAATTGTTGAGGGCCAATTTCATTTTCACGTTGATACAAAACATCTAAAAAAAGAATTAAATGTTTTAAAACCCGATGATTTAATTACAATTGGATACAAATTACATGGAACTTCTGCCGTGTTTTCTAATATTTTAGTTAAGAAAAAATTAAGTTTAGCCGCGCGGATTCTTAAAAAATTAGGTTTGGAAATCATTGATACAAAACATGATTATGTTTACAGTTCAAGAAAAGTAATAAAAAATGATTTTACTGATAAAAAACATGATTCATATTATGATCACGATGTTTGGGAGACAATTAATGAAAGAATAAAAGATAAAATTCGCCCCGGCTACTCGATTTATGGGGAAATTTGCGGGCAACTCCCGTCGGGAAAATATATCCAAAATTTATATGACTATGGATGTAGGGAAAATACATGTGAGTTTTTCGTGTATCGAATCACGTTCACCGATTCATTAAATCATGTAATTGAATTAACTACGCCACAAATTCAAAGGTATTGTGAAAAATATCAATTAAATACAGTTCCCATATTTTATTATGGCCGGGCTAAAAATAAATACCCGGAACTAGATATTGAAAATCACTGGCATGAAAATTTTCTCAACGAATTAATCAAAGAATACACCGAGAAAAAATGTTATATGTGTAAAAATGATGTTTTTGCGGAAGG
>NZ_JBJXDQ010000132.1:0-5364 GCF_046155325.1 Flavobacterium sp. | reverse complement strand
GAAAAAATGAAAGCCTTAGGAATTGACGAAGAAGAATTGTGGTGGTATTTAGACACCCGAAGATTTGGAAGCGCGGTTCACTCTGGTTTTGGACTTGGTTTTGAAAGATTAGTTCTTTTTGTAACTGGAATGACTAATATTCGTGACGTAATTCCTTTTCCTAGAACACCGATGAATGCCGAGTTTTAAAAAACAGAGATTTTGCCACGAAGGCGCAAAGTCGCAAAGTTTTTAAAGTGTGAAGTATGATTTACAGGAAAAACTAAGATTTTAAGGAATGATTAAAGTCAATATATTAGATTAGATAAAATAATAAATAACTTGGCGCCTTTGCGTCTTAGCGGCATATTAAAATGATTGACGACAGAACCGAAGAAATTGCCAAGATAATTGTGAATTCTGCTTTTAAAGTTCATAAGGAACTTGGTCCTGGTTTGTTGGAGCGGGTTTATGAAGTTTGTTTAGCATACGAAATAAACAAGGCAGGATTAATGGTTCAAAGTCAAATTGATGTGCCAATTGTTTATGACGGAGTAATTCTTAAAGAGAAATTAAGACTTGATTTAATAGTTGAAAATTCCGTGATTATAGAAGTAAAAGCAGTAGAAATAGTTAATCCTGTTTGGCAAGCTCAAATAATAAGTCATTTAAAATTAACTAATAATAGTTTAGGCTTTTTAATTAATTTTAATGTTCCGTTAATTAAAAGTGGGATTAAAAGATTCATAAATACAACGTCAAATTAGTATCAATAAACTTAGTTTCTTTTTCTTTTTAATAAAATGAAAACTTTGTGTCTTTGCGCCTTCGTGGCAAAAATAAATTAGTATCGTATATGCTTAAGCAATTTCTAAATCTTAAACTGTCCCAGAAATTATCTCCACAACAAATCCAGTTGATGAAGCTAATTCAATTGCCTACGCAAGCATTCGAGCAACGTTTATTGGAAGAAATGAATGAAAATCCTGCTTTGGAAACAGGTTTGGAAGAAGAGGAAAACTACGAGAAAGACGAATTCGATAATGATGATGCCAATGACGAATTCGACGATTATGACGACAATGATAGTGAAGATACGAGCGATGTTAACATTGACGAATATTTAAGCAGCGATGAAACGCCCGATTATAAAACCCAGGCTAATAATTACAGTGATGACGATGAGGAACGGGAATCGCCACTGGTGGCACCAATTAGTTTTCACCAAGATTTAATCAATCAATTAAATACTTTTATATTGAATGACGATGAGCGTGAAATTGCAGAATTTCTCGTGGGCAGCATCGACGATATGGGCTATATCCGACGAAGTATTCCTGATATGGTAGATGATATGGCGTTTACCCAAGGTATTTATACCGATGAAAAAACAGTCGATAGAATGTTGCACATAATTCACGAACTAGAACCCTCGGGTGTTGGCGCACGCGATTTGCAGGAATGTTTATTATTGCAATTAAAGCATAAAACGCCGACGGAATATGTGGCTTTGGCAATTGATATTATCGAAAACCAATTTGATGCCTTTACCAAAAAACATTACGATAAGCTCCTTCAAAAATATGCGGTTTCGAATGAGCAACTCAAAACTACTATTCACGAAATAGAAAAACTAAATCCAAAACCAGGCGGTTCTTTTACAGGAAGCAACAAAATTACAGAACATGTTGTCCCTGATTTTGCAATACGCATCGTTGATGACGAATTGGTTTTGACATTAAACGGAAGAAATGCCCCTTCGCTTCACGTTTCTAAAGATTATCAGGAAATGATGCAAACCTATAAAAGTTCTCGCGACAAATCGAATGCACAAAAAGATGCCGTTCAGTTTATTAAACAAAAATTAGATTCGGCTAAATGGTTTATTGAAGCTATTAAACAACGTCAAGAAACACTTTTTGTGACCATGAATGCTATCATGCACTACCAACAAGAGTATTTTTTGGAAGGGGATGAAACCAAATTAAGACCGATGATTCTAAAAGACATTGCTGACTTGGTTGGACTTGATATTTCTACAATTTCCCGTGTGGCAAATAGCAAATATTTAGAAACGCCTTATGGCACAAAATTAATCAAAGAATTCTTCTCCGAAGCGATGAAAAACGATCAAGGCGAAGACGTTTCGACTCTTGAAATCAAAAAAATTCTACAAAACGTGATTGAAGAAGAAGACAAACACAAACCGCTACCCGACGATCAACTAGCCGAAATTCTAAAAGAAAAAGGCTACCCCATTGCTCGTAGAACCATTGCAAAATACCGAGAACAATTGGATATTCCTGTGGCGAGGATGCGGAAGAAAATATAGGGTTATAGATTTAACTACAAAATATAAAAGATTATCCCAACATTCAACGAATTCATGTCTATAGATTCTGTACCAATTTTAGCCGATTGAAAAATCGGATTCAAACCATAATACCCATAGAGATTGATGGTGTTGTATCCTGCAGCTAAATAAACTCCGTAATTTAATTTGTTAAAATCAGGATTATTATTCACAATAATTTTATCTTGATAATTATTATAAATAGATCGATCATTTACTAAATAGCTGAACTTAGCACCTCCATAAATTCTCCAAAATTTGTGACTTTCAAAAGTAGAACTCCTCCATCTAAATTCGATAGGTACATCGATTAATAGCTGTGAAATTCTATTCTTTTGATATGAAATATCCGAGTTAATAAGAGCATAGGTAGGTGTTTGATTTGTTTTAGAAATCAAAATGTTTTGATTCAAGTTGTTAAAAGAAATTCCAATTCCTGTTGCTATTGCGATAGTTCTCATCTTGTTTACTGGCATGTCTCTGAGAAAACCTACGGAAAAACCCTTTGAAAACTTACTTTGAGTAAGTCCGTCTGGTTTTTTCTGTAAAGTATTGTAGGTAAATCCAAAATAAAACTGATCTTCTCTATACAAAGAATCAATTTTTTCAGAAGGCAGAGGATCCAAATTTGTGTTTTGCGAAAAAACCGACCCCACAGCTAACAAAAGAACTATTTTAAGAAATAAACTCATATTAAATTTTTGTGTGGTAAAATTACAAAAAAAGCAACCGAAAGACTGCCTTTAATTAGTTTATGAAAATTTATTTAGCAGAGAAGAAGATATAGGCTACAGAATTTTCTACCTATGACGACTGGAATAGCTGAACCGAACAAGGGAACTGGGCGTAAGAGAACGATTGATGGCCTTATGCCAGATTCTTTTGATTCAGAAATTTTAAAAACCCTAGTTCTGTTTGTGTTTTAAATCGTGATTAGCCGTTGTATCTTACATTTCAAATACTATTAGACTCATTGTATAATTTATGCCATTATTGTGCAATTAAAAAGGTTTGTAAAAGGAATTATTTTTTTACTAACACTTGATTTAAAAAATATTTTTGTCAAGCAAAATATTAAATCCGTAATGCTGTATTTCGAGAAATATAATTTAATTGAAATGACTTTAGTATTATACTTTGTATTTTAAAATATATTCTGAAGGCGATATTTTGCAATGGGATTTGAACCACTTTGAAAAATACTGTGGATTAGAATGACCTACGGCATAGGCAATCTCGGAAATATTTAGATCCGATTCTGTTAATAGGGCTTTTGCTTTTTTCAAACGCACTGAATCTATAAACTCTTTTCCTGTTGTCCCAGTTATTACCTTAACTTTTCTAAAAAAGGTAGAACGACTCATAGCAAATTCATCTGCGATATTTATAATATTCAAATTGTCTTCTTCTATATGATCGTTAACATATTTTAGTAGTTTATCAATAAATTCTTTGTCTTTATTATTTGTGGTAATGTCCGCAGCATCCTCATATTTATTAGTTAGAAATAGATTTTTAAATTTGTTTCTGGACTCTATTAGATTTTTAATAGTTAAATTTAAAAGTTTAATATTAAAAGGTTTAGAAACATAGTAATCTGCACCAGATTGCACTCCTTGAAATTGGCTATCCATATCGCCTTGAGCTGTTAATAAAATTATAGGAATATGGGAAGTATTTATGTCATTTTTAAGCGTAATACATAAATCAAGACCATTCATTACGGGCATTACTACGTCACTGATAATTACATCGGGTTGTAATTTATGTGCCATTTCGACTCCAATTTTACCGTTTTCTGCTGTATATATATTATAAGAGCCTGAAAAATAATCCGCTATGTTTTCCCTTAATTCTGTATTATCATCAACATACAAAATAGTTGACTTATTACCATCAAATTCAACATTTCCATCAACTGTTTTATTAGTACCAACCTCTACATTACTTTCCTCAATATTAGCAGCGCTAAGAGCTCGAGGTAAAGTTCTTTCCAATAGGATTTTATCTGCTTTTTCTTCTTCAGAATAAGCGTTTTCATCCAATGGTAAATTCAAAGTAAAAATAGAGCCTTTATGTAATTCACTACTTACCGAAATACTTCCTTTATGCAATTCAATCAAAGATTTAGTCAGTGACAATCCTATTCCAAATCCACTTACATAGCGGTCCATATTGCCCCCATGATGGTAAAATCTATTAAAAATTTTAGACAAAAAATTGGCATCTATTCCTGCGCCGTTATCAATAACATCTACTACTAAAAATTGTTTGTTTGTAGAAGGACTAATTTTAATTACAATTTTACCGCCTATATTGGTGTGTTTAATTGCGTTGGAAACTAAATTATAAATAATTTTCCCAAGGGCATTTTTATCGAACCAAATCAACACTTCAGGCTGATAGGCGTCTATTGAAATTTTAATTTTTTTCGATTTTGCTAATCCATTAAAAGCAATTCTAATATTTTTTAAAAACGAAATCATGTCACTTTTCTGAACTTTTAATTGGTAATTACCAGATTCCATTTTATGAATAGCTAATAATTCGTTTGTCAATTCCAAAAGAGTATTTACATTTTTATCAATAGTTAATGCTTCTTTTTGTTGTTTAGGGTTCAGTATAAAATCAGAGATTAGTTTTTCGATAGAACACAAAATAAGGGTTAGTGGAGTGCGAATTTCATGTGAAATGTTTATAAAGAATTCCAATTTGGATTCATTGATTTTCTCTATTTGTTCATGATATTTTTTTTCTAATTGCACCTTATTTTTTTTATCAATACGCTTTTTAGTAATAGTTGAAACAATAAGTATTATAAAAAAAAGTATAATTATATATAAAATGAAGGCTGGAAATGTAATCCAAAATGAAGGTTGGATTTCAATATTTAATGAGGTATCGTCTGAATTCCAAGTTCCATCTTCATTGGATGTTTTTATTTTAAATATATAATCTCCAGCTGGTAAATTTTTATATTCTGCAAGATAAATATTGGCTGATGTTATAGTCCATTTTTCATCAAACCCTTC
>NZ_JBJXDQ010000131.1:0-33252 GCF_046155325.1 Flavobacterium sp. | reverse complement strand
ATGAAGGTACAAACGAAATTAATCGTATGCTTTCAGTGGGAATGTTGATTAAAAAAGCCATGAAAGGTCATGTTGATTTACTTGGTCCAGCTTCTAAAGTTCAAGAAGAATTAATGGGAATTCCATCCTTTGAAACACCTGATTATTCAGAATTATTTGCCGAAGAAAAAGAAATTTTAGGCAAATTGAAGAAAGCATTCCTTATGGTTGCTGGTGGTGCCGTTCAAAAATACGGAATGGATTTAGACGCACACCAACAATTATTAATGCCTGCTGCGGATATTTTGATTGAAATATATATGGCAGAAAGTGCTATTCTGCGTACCGAAAAACTAGCCAAATCTAAAGGTCAAGACACTATAAAAGAACAAATTGCCATGGCGCAATTGTACTTGTACCACGCAGTAGATATTGTTGCTCAAAAAGGAAAAGAAAGTATCATTTCGTTTGCCGTAGGCGATGAACAACGCATGATGTTAATGGGATTAAGACGCTTTACAAAATACACTAACATGCCAAATGTAGTAGGTTTGCGAGAAATAATTACCAGTAAATTAGTCGCCGAAAACGAATTTTGTTTTTAAAATTTAGTTTTTTATTTTTTTTTAAACCGCAACTGAATTCATAATCAGTTGCGGTTTTTTAATTTCATATAATTTTCTATTTTCGTAAAAAAAATATAAAACATGAAAATACTAGGTATAGGTTCAAGAATTAATCACCCAGATTATGGTAAAGGTGTCATTACTAATGTTTCTCAAAAAGAATATTGGGTTACTTTTATCGAAAATGGATTAGAAACTATTGATTTAGACAGTGAATTTGAGGTGATTGAAGCAGCAGAAAACGAAGTTGATACTGTTAGTTTTTATGATGTAGAACAAAGTTTACTTTCGATTTTAAAAAAATGGTCCGACATTTCAGAAATTGTTCCAATCGCCGATAAATGGAAAGGGGGGAAAATAATTTTAGAACCAGGTCAAGCTGGAGTTGCTAATAAGGAAATCCCTATTGATTCATTTTTTCATAAAATAGTTATGGTTCGTGACCGTGTTCGTGTAATGGAGCAAAAAATAAATTCAAGTAAAATAGAGGAAATCGAAAAGATTGAATTACAACAATATATCACAAGAATTTATGGAAGTCTAACCACTTTTAACGTTTTGTTTAAATCTCAAAATCAGTATTTTGTAGGAGAAAAAACCAAATAGTTTTATAGTAAATTTAATCCAAGTCCTTATTTTTTAGTTAACTTTATAAATTAAAATTTAGAACATGAAAAAAATAGTTTTTACAATTGTATTATTTGTTGCGATTGTTATTAGTTGCAAAACCAATAACAATACAAACGATTCTAAAAAGCTTACCCTTGCTTTTGAATCAAAAAGTAACACATCCACAAGTGGTAAAGCAACTTTTATAGAAAATAAAGGAGTAGTTACATTTGTTGCAAAAATTACAGGTTTAAAACCTGGAATTCATGCGATACACATTCATGAAAAATCAGATTGCTCGGCTGCAGATGGAAGCTCGGCAGGAGGACACTGGAATCCCACTTTCAAAAAACATGGAAAATGGGGTGATAACGAGTATCACAAAGGTGATATTGGCAATTTTACTGCCGATGAAAATGGAAATGGAACAATAACATTGACAACAACAGAATGGTGTATAGGTTGTGGCGATGACACAAAAAACATACTTGGTAAAGGGTTAATTGTTCATGCCGGAGCAGATGATTTCGTAACTCAACCTACTGGAAATTCTGGCGCAAGAGTAGCTTGTACTGCAATTATTAAATAATAATAATAATATTAAAATAGTAAATGATAAACCCTTCAGCTAACGGATGGATAGACAAGTTTTTTTTAACTGAAAAACCTTTGCTTTTTCCTGTTGAAGATAATTTTATCGACTTTTATGAAAATATTAGAGAAACAGGTTTTATATATGGTCATATCGTTTCAATTAGTTCTAATTCTACTATTCAAATTGATGGTTGGCTCGAAAATGAAATATCTAAAGTCGCATTATTAAATAATTTATTTAGTATTTATTCAAAAACCTTAAAAGATAATAATCAAATAGCATTTGTAAAAAAGACTATTGATTTTTATAATAAAATGAATCCTCAAAAATTTATTTTTTTTGAAAAAGTTTTGCCAAATTCTAATTCATCAATTGGTTTAGAAAAAATAATAGATAATCGGGTTCAAACTAATATCGATGTCATTAATAAGAGTTTTTCACATATATCAACCAATGCACTTCTTTTTATAGATGTTTTAGCTTTTCGACAATATTTAATTAACGGCGAAATTCCAGGAAAATATTTACTTAAAATTGAAGAAGTAATTATCAACATCGTTTCCTTAGCATTAAATACTAAGTCCAACAAAACCAATTATGATGATTTATTGATTAAACTTTTTGAAACTTCTGTTCGATATAGTAAATTTTCAAAAGTAAATTTCAATAAAGGTAATCTTGGAATTGAACAACTAGGATTGGATTTTTTTAATAATGAATTAGAAAAATATTACTTTATTGACATGGCAGGATTATCGCTTTGGAGTGATGGTGTTATAGAAAAAAATGAAGCTTACTTTCTTTATAAATTAGGAAATTTTATTGATGTTTCAGATGATTTTGTTAGCAAAAGCATTATTAAAACCGATGAATTTATTTCTAAATATAAAAATAAAATATCTTATTTTAATTACTCAAATCCCGTCAAACATTTTTATGATCATACTACTCAAACGGTAACAAAATTAATTTCAAGAAACAAAAAACGTTTAGTAAAAGAAATAATTCAAAGTAAAGAATTGATGCAATTGTTAGCCCACTCGACCAGAAGAGATTTGAATGAAAAAGAAAAGAAAAAAGTTAAAAAACAATTATTAGATATCTGTAAATCTGTACCTTCACTAACCATTTTTTTACTCCCAGGAGGTAGTTTATTATTGCCGATTTTGGTGAAATTCATTCCTACTTTGTTGCCATCAACATTTAATGAAAATCTTGAACTAGACGAATAATTAATGTTATTTAAAATTTTAATTGATATACCGTATCTAAGTCATAGTCTGAACTTATATTAACACCCAAATCAGTTACAAAACCAGAATTCAGTCCATAAGCCCATCCGTGAAGTGTTAAATCTTGTCCGTTTTTCCATGCGGACTGCACTATTGAAGTTTTAGCCAAGTCAAAAACCTGCTCTTTTACGTTTACTTCTACAAAAGCATTAAATCTTTCGGTTTCATTTTCTATCGCATCTAAATATTTTTGATGCAAACGATATACATCTTTTATATGACGAATCCAGTTGTCAATAATTCCTATCGACTGGTTATTCATTGCGGCTTGAACACCACCACAACCATAATGTCCGCATACTATTACATGTTTTACTTTCAATACATTGACAGCATAATCTAGTACACTAAGCATATTCATATCACTATGCACTACCATGTTTGCAATATTTCTATGTACAAAAACCTCTCCTGGCTTAGCACCAACAATCTCATTTGCTGGCACTCTACTATCAGAGCAACCTATCCATAATAAAGGGGGTGTTTGTTTGATTGCTAAATCTTCAAAATAATTAGGATCTAGGGCTAACGATGACTCTACCCACTTTTTATTATTTTCTAAAATCTTTTTGTAAAAATCACTCATTTAAGTCTATTCTATTAGTATTATAAATTGAAAACAATTAATAATAGCCTTTTTAATTATTGCGATAAAAATACAGTTATAAAATCATTTTAAATCAAATTCAATAAATAAATTTACACTTTCAAATTTGAATTTTCAACTAACTAGATTAAGTTAAATCGCAAAAAACTAATATTTATACAATAAATTAAATTGATTTGTTTTTATATTTGCATAATAAATTACTATACAAATGACAATTACTCAACTACAATATGTTTTGGCAGTTGCCGAATATAAAAATTTCACTCTTGCAGCTGAAAAATGTTTTGTAACACAGCCTACATTAAGTATGCAAATTCAAAAAATTGAAGAAGAGCTCAATATTTTAATATTTGACAGAACTAAAAAACCAATTCAATTGACTGAAATTGGTCAAAAAATTGTAAATCAGGCTAAGAATATTGTTAGTGAAGCTGGCAAAATAAAAGACATTGTAGAGTTTCAAAAAGGATTTATAGGAGGTGAATTTAGATTAGGAATAATTCCTACTATTATGCCAACTCTTTTACCAATGTTTTTAAATAATTTTATAAAAAAATACCCAAAAGTTGAACTTATAATCGAAGAATTAAATACCGATGAAATAATTGCTCGTTTAAAAAATGGTCATTTGGATGCAGCAATAGCTGCAACACCTCTTGAAGATGAAAAAATAAAAGAAATTGTACTTTATTATGAGCCTTTTGTAGCATATATACCATCAAGTAATTCTATTTCTCAAAAGCATGAAATTGAAGTTTCAGACTTAAATTTAGATGAAATTTTATTATTACAAGATGGACATTGTTTTCGAGATGGAATTTTAAATTTATGCAAAAACCAACAAATAAGTTCTAAAAACTCATTTCAAATTGAAAGTGGCAGCTTTGAAACTTTAATTAAATTAGCCGATGAGGGCTTGGGAATTACTCTTTTACCCTATTTACACACTTTAGATTTGAAAGACAAAGATAAATTAAAACTAAAAGAATTTAAAGAGCCTAAACCAGCCAGAGAAGTTAGTCTGATTTATCCAAAAAGCGAATTAAAAATTCACATTATTGATGCCTTAAAAAATACCATTAGTGGAGTTGTAAAAGGTGCAATAGCTTTTTATAATATTCAGATTATTAGTCCAATACAGAAAAAATAAAAAAGAACCTGATTTAGGTTCTTTTCTTGTCAAACAATCAACAGACATTCTTTTAATTCTGGCTTATCACTAATAAAACTTAATAACCATTCCCTCAACAAATCTAATTCATAGGGTAATAAAGTTCTAATGGCTTTATTTAATTCTTTCCGAAAAAGTATTATATCAAAACTAACTCTTTCAAGTATAGATTTAGTGTATTCATACATTATTTTTGACATAATAAATAAAATTTGAATTAAAATATAATACTATAATTTAAAAATAAATAATTTATTAGTAATAAATATTAGATTTTTAATAATGTTTTAACATATTTATTAACCAAATAAAAATCTATAATTTTCTTGCCCGAAACATTTCACGTTTTCCAGGAGGACCTTGTAATTTTTCGACTGTAAAACCAACTTCCATCATGTTCTTTTTTATGACACTTCTGGCAGCATAAGTAACTAAAATCCCATTGAATTTAAGTGCATTATACATGATTTTAAATAGAACTGCACTCCATAATTCTGGTTGTACTCTATAACCAAAAGCATCAAAATAAATCAAATCAAACTTTTCAAAATCTTTAATTTCCTCGAATAATTGTTTTCTTTTGGTAAATAAAAAATTAGGGCTTAAACTGAGTTTTTCTTCCCATTTACAAGAGTGCATCATATCAAAAACTGATCTTTCATTTTCAGCTTTTAACTCCTCTACATAATTCATCAGTTGAACTTCTTCAATCGAAATGGGATAAGCCTCTACTCCAACATAATCAATAGACAATTGATGTCTTGATGATTCTAAGAAAGTTATAAAAGTATTCAATCCTGTTCCAAAACCAATTTCTAAAATTGAAATTTTTTTGTTTTGAAATAAATTAAGTCCGTTTTTTATAAAAACATGATTTGCTTCTTGAATTGCTCCAAATTTAGAATGATAGCATTCGTCCCATTCCTTTAAATGGATGGTTGTGGAGCCATCGTGGGTGTTTAAAATTTCTCTTTTCAAAATTAATTGGTGGTTTTTGTTAATCAATGTTAATAGAATTATTCAAATCTAATTAAAAACTAAAACATTTACCTATCAAAAAACGGTATTTTTTAAATAATCAATAAAAATATTACTCCTTTTTAAGTTTTTTTTTTTGAATAGACAAAACGCAGTAAAAAGCAGTAATTAATGCTTTTTTAGCAAGTATTTCTATGTTTTTTGTTTAATTTTGCAAGACTAAAATACAATAAAACTGATTTTAAAAATAGTCAATCAAAATTATGAATGCAACACAAACCAACAAAATTGAGATAATTAAGGCAACTACTTCAAAAATAAATGAAGTAGATTTTGATAATTTAAGTTTTGGATCTGTTTTTACTGATCATTTATTTGAATGTGATTACATAAATGGAGAATGGCAAAAACCTGTCATAAAACCTTACGCTCCATTTTTGTTAGATCCTTCAGCGAAAGTTTTTCATTATGGACAAGCTATTTTTGAAGGAATGAAGGCTTATAAAGATGAGCAAGATGCTATTTGGCTATTTAGACCCGACGAAAATTACAAAAGATTTAACCATTCTGCAGTAAGAATGGCAATGCCTGAAGTTCCTGAAGAAATTTTCATGGAAGGTTTAAAACAGTTGCTTAAATTAGACGAAGCTTGGATTAAAAAAGGCATAGGAAATACTATGTACATTAGACCATTTCTAATTGCTACTGGTTTTGGAGTTATTGCAAATCCATCTGATGATTATAAATTTATGATTATTCTTTCTCCTGCAAAGTCATACTATTCAGGAGAAGTGAAAGTGCTTATAGCAGAACATTTTAGTAGAGCCGCAAATGGCGGTATCGGTGCCGCAAAAGCAGGCGGAAATTATGCTGGACAATTTTACCCAACCAATTTGGCAAACAAAGCTGGGTTTCAACAGGTAATTTGGACCGATGATGCTACGCATACCATGCTAGAAGAAGCTGGAACGATGAATGTATTTTTTAGAATAAATGATACACTATATACTGCTCCAACAAGTGAAAGAATTTTGGATGGAGTTACTAGAAAAAGTTTAATTGAAATGGCTAAACGTGATGGAATCGACGTTGAGGTTCGTCCCGTTTTAGTTTCTGAAATTGTAGCAGCAGCAAATAATGGAAGTTTAAAAGAAATATTTGGTGCAGGAACAGCTGCCGTAGTGAATCCAATTGTAGGATTTTCATATCAAAATATATATTATGAATTACCAAAATTAAAAAATTCATTTGCAAACCAACTTAAAGAAAACTTAACTAAAATACAACATAAACTGGCCTATGATACTTTTGGATGGACGGTTAAGTTATAGATTTCAGAATTTCAGTCCCGAAAGCTTTCGGGAGCAGATTTCAGAGTTAAATAAAAATTATAATAAAAAAGACGTTTAAAAATGATTAATTTCATTTTTAAACGTCTTTTTTCCTGAAATCTCAATTTGCTGTCTTTTTTATCTGCTACCTGAAACCTACTATCTTCTACCAAGTATTTTAGTGAAATCTGGTTTGAAATAATTAGGTCCTTTCATTACCTTACCATCTTCACGATAAATTGGATTACCGTCTTCGCCTAATTTACTCATATTTGAACGCTGAATTTCATCAAAAACTTCTTCAATTTGGTGTTGTAATCCATGTTCTATAATAGTACCGCAAAGAATATACATCATATCTCCAAGTGCATCAGCTATTTCCACTAAATCATTATTCTGGACCGCTTCAAGATATTCTTCATTCTCTTCTTTCATCAAATTATAACGAAGCATATTCTTGTTATCGCCTAAATTTGCTAATGGTGATTCACTATGTCCAATAGCAAAAGCAGTATGAAATTCCTTCACTGCGTTGATTTGTTTTTGCATAATTTTATTTAATTAAATGAATAGGCAAATTAGTAACTTTTCTTAAACTTATACATAAATTTGCAAAAAAAAATATAACTATGTTTAGCCAAGGACAATTACTTTTTGCAGGTGCGTTTTTTATTTCTTTTGTCATTGCTATGATTTATGCCTATAGAAAAGACGCAAAATTGCATACTCTATTTTACAAAGGAAATTACAAAATATTAATTGCTTTTATAATCTTTATTGGACTACTTTTTATGATTAAGATATTCTTTAAAAGATAAAATCATAATCACAAAAAAGGATGTCATCAAGACATCCTTTTCAATAAAAAATTATTAATATTTAATTTACCAATGGTAAAAAACTGAATTTTTTAGAATAATCGAACATTTGTTCAGCAAATGTTTTAGGTTGTTTTATTTTAAAAGAAACAATATCTCCTTTTTCATTCACTTTTGGTATCAATTCTGGATTAACAAAACCACTATAAGGAGCAGATACAAATTGTTTGTTTCTTTCTAATATTTCAGCATGTAATTTTCGATCAACTTTTACACCATAATTTTCAACTAAAGCCTTACCAGCATTAAAATCTCCTTCAGATTTAATACGTTGTACTTCTCTTAAAAGCTCACCAAAATAGATATGCAGTTTATCATAATCAGTAATATTATAATAGGTTTTTCCGTCACGAGTAATTTTCTCAATTACATTCTCAGCTTTCCCTTTTTCGAAAACCCAAGCGCTAATCCACTGGCGATTTCTCATGTGTGATTCTTCTACATCAGAGCCTAACTCTAAACGAATTAACTGCATTACTAATCCATTTCGAATATAACTATCATAGGATTCTATACCCATTTTTTTCCAATCATCAATTAATCCAAATTCTTGTAATTTTGGATTGTATAAATAATAAAGTGCTACTAAGTCGGCTCTACCTTCTTCTAATGTAGAAGCATAGTTTTTTAAAGTTTCTTTAGGCGTACCTATACCGGGCTTAATTTGACCCGATGCATGACCAATTACCTCATGTAAAGCAGTGTGCAATTTATCACCAATATCACTATATTTTTTGGCTAAAGCTATTTCCTCTTCATCGTTAGCAAATTCTTGTAATCTTCCTTTTGCGCCAGAATGAATATATGAGTCATTTATATTTCCTAATGAAACAGATTTTGAACCATGAGTAGCACGAATCCAATCGGCATTGGGTAGATTAACTCCTACTGGAGTTGAAGGTGACGAGTCTCCTGATTCACCTGCTACAACGACAGTTTTATAAGATACACCAACCACATTTTTCTTTTTATGCTCTGGTATCAAGGGAGAATTATCTTCAAACCATTGTGCATTTTTAGACACTATCTCCATTTTTGCTGACATCTCAAAATCTTTGATTTGTACAATACTTTCATAAGCTCCTTTAGTTCCTAATGGATCATTATATACTTCGATAAAACTATTAATGTAATCTATATTCCCCTCTGTAGCATTTAACCAAGCTATATTGTAATCGTCCCAAGTTTTTAGACTTCCTGTTTTATAATAACTAATCAATAATCCTAATGCATCAGCTTGGCTTTTATTTTCGGCAACAGTTTTTGCTTTTTCCAACCAATAAATAATTTTATCAATGGCTGCACCATACATTCCGCCACTTTTCCATACTTTTTCTTCTAATTGACCTTTACTATTTCGAACAATTTTAGAATTTAATCCAAAAGAATATGGCTTATTTGAATCTGGACTTGATTTTTTAGCATAAAATTCTTCAACTTCTTTAGCCGAAATTCCTTTATCGTAAAAATTAATAGCTGAACCTTCTAACAATCCTTTTGATTCATCTAGATTTACTTTTTTGGCATCGGCATCATTAAAAAGAACATCTGCAATATCGGTTGACAAATTAGTTTTTGTTTCTTTAAGTAATTGATTAAAATACGCTCTAGAAAAACTAGGCTTGATTTTATCGTTAGAATAATGATGGTGAATACCATTCGAAAACCAAACTCTTTTCAGATATATTTCAAAATTTTTCCAATCATCGGTTGTTTTATTTCCTTTGTAATTTTGATATATATTCTCTAAAGCTTTTCTAATTCTTAGATTATATTTATAATGTTGGTCCCAAATAATATCACGTCCAGAACTTCCAGCTTGAGTTAAATAATAAACTAATTTTTGCTCTTTTAATGATAAATTTTCCCAGCCTGGCATTTTATATCGTAAGACTTTTATATCTGCAAATTGTTCTACAACATATTCAAAAGGTTTTTCTTTAACGTTTTCATCCCCATTCTTTGAATTTTGTGCATTAGTGCTTATAGATAAACCAATGACTATAAATAAACCTGCTATTTTTAGTAATTTCATTAAAGTGTGTATTTAAGATTTTCGAAATATTTATTAAACAAATATACATTTATTTAAAATATTTATAACAAATTTTCAGTTAGTTATATTTCAAAAAAAGTGCAAAAAAGAAACATTCTAATAGAATTTTAATTGTTAAGTTCACAGAATAAATAAAATATTTAACTTTACAAAAAAACAAATAACATAATGAGAATTATAAAGTATTTATTTCTTTTGCTATTATTAAGTCTAGTTGCCTTAACAATTTTTGCAGCTACTCAAAAAGGGGAGTTTACTATAGAAAGAAGTTGCATAATAAATTCTCCCAGAGCAACTGTTTTTAGTTATGTTAGTGATTCAAAAAACTGGAAATCATGGAATTCATGGGCAGTCGACGATTCTCTAATCTCTATAACACAATATAAAAACGCGCCAACCGAAAAGGGATTTCAATTATCATGGGATGGAAATAAAGGCAATGGTGATTTAGAAAACATAATTAATAAGTTAAACGAAAGTATAACTCAAAAAATAAATTTTAACGGAAATTCATCAGAGGCAACTATGCACTTTAAAGACACCCTAAAAGGCACTAAAATAACCTGGAAAGCAACGGTAAAATTAGGGTTTGTAAACAAAATTATAACTACATTTAATGGTGCTTTTGAGAACGAAATCACTTCAATGTTTGAAAAAAGCTTAGCAAATTTAGACCGGAAATTAGACTTTGAAGTAAACCATTATAGTGTAAAGTTAGATGGAGTAACTATTAAGCCAGCCTGTTTTTATTTAGAACAAACTTTTACAAGCGAATTCACAAAGGTTCGAAAAAATGCAGAGATTGTATTTAATAAAATCACTAAATTCTGTAAACAAAATAAAATTATTATTTCAGGAAAACCTTTCATTATTTATCATAATTATGATACAGAAAGTCCTTATACTAAAATTTCAATTTGCATACCTATAAAACAAGAGATTTTCATTACAGAGGGTAGTGAAATTATGTCAAGAAAAATAATTTCATATCCTGTAGTTAAAACAACACTTACAGGCGATTATACTCACACCGAAAAGGCCTTAGAAAAAGCAAATAATTTTATCAAAGAAAAACGATATATCAAAAACACCCTATATTCTCATTTTGAAGTATTTGTCATAGATAAATCAAAAACGAATAGTCCATCAAAATGGATTACCGAAATTTACATACCCATACATCCAAAAGGGATTTCAAAATCATTGACAACCGTAACAGAAACTGTTCAAGATAGTGTTCAATAAAATTCAAATAACGTAGAAGAAATACCAACCAACTAAAATTAAACAATTCAATTAAACTTTTTTTATTTATTTAATTCTAAATTGATAAGTATCGTATTTTGCAAGAAGAAAAAGATTTTATTTTAGAATTATTAAATCCTAAAACGCAAAACTTTGCGTTTCAAAAACTCTTGCAACAGTATCAAAAACCACTATATAATCACATTAGAAATATTGTTTTGAATCATGATGATGCTGATGATGTTTTACAAAACACATTTATTAAAGTATTTCAGTATTTAAATAAATTTAAGGGAGAAAGCAAGCTTTTCTCATGGATGTATAGTATTGCAACTAATGAGGCGCTAACTTTTTTAAAACAAAAAGCAAAAAAAAGTGGTATTTCGTCGGAAGCAATTCAATATAAAACCATTGATAATTTAAAATCAGATATTTATTATGATGGAGATGAAATACAAATTAAATTACAAAAGGCAGTTTTATCCTTACCCGAAAAACAACAATTAATTTTTAGGATGAAATATTTTCAAGAATTAAAATATGAAGAAATATCAGAAATTTTAGGAACAACTGTTGGAGGCTTGAAAGCCTCCTATTTTCATGCGGTAAAAAAAATACAAGCCTTTGTTGTCAAAGATTAAACCCTAGCTATATAATTAAGTCTAAAGATTATTATGAAAACATTCCATTTAAAAAATAAACCCAGAATAGATAGTGGATTTAAGGTTCCTGAAAATTATTTTGAAGATTTTTCATCAAGAGTATTACCTAAACTCATTGAAAAAGAACCAAAAGTAATTTTACTATACACCAAAAGAAAAAAATGGATTTATGCCGTAGCTGCCATTTTTATTCTAGGAATGTTATTACCAATGTACACCTATTTGAAAAATTCTTATTCTGATTTAAATCATACCAATGTTGAAGATTATATTGTTTATAATTCGACGATTACAGATTCCGATTTAGCTTATCTACTAGATAAAAATGATTTTGAAAAATTGAACACCTCCCTCAATATTGATGATAAAACAATTGAAAATGAACTTTCTAAAAACAGCGATTTAGAACAATATTTAATAAATTAAAATCTTATGAAAAATAAAAAATTATACATATTATTAGTTTTCTTTTTTACATTTTATTTAAATGCACAACATCAATTTAATGAAAAAAGAGAACAAATTAAGGCTTTGAAAGTAGCTTTTATTACAAATGAATTATCATTAAGTCCAGAAGAAGCTGCGGTTTTTTGGCCTTTATACAATGCATATGATGACAAACAAAACGAAATAAGACGAAAAAAAAATAAATCTTTTATTGATAAAAAGGATTATGAAGCCTTTGAAAATATTACTGAAAAAGAAGCTAGTTCGCTATTAGCAAAATCCGAACTTATTGAAGAAGAAATTTATCAAAATCGTAAAAAATTTATAAATAGACTTAAAGGAGTTCTTCCTTCTAAAAAGATCCTTAAATACAAAAAATCTGAAGATAATTTCAATAAAAAGTTATTACAGCAATATCGTGAAAAAAACATGAAGTAAATTGGTAATTATTTTATTCAATTAAAGCCAACTAATGTATTTCATTAGTTGGCTTTAAATTTTTATACAATTTAAATACATATTTAAAACTTTAAAATTCATTAATAATTAATTTTTAAAATATTCATTATCAATATTTTATAATAAAATATTTTATTTTGGCACAGTAATTGATAAAATCTAATTCAAATAATTAAAAATAAAATTATTATGAAAATACAATCTCTTTTACTTGTCCTTTTGTCTTCTTTTTTTTGTTTTTCAATACTAGCTCAAAACAGAACAATAATTAATACAATGAATTCTGAAATTAGTGATAATTTAGATCTTAGAGCGGTAGCTTCAACTTTTGGAGATTCTAGAAATCTACAAGATTTTGAAAGACGTTTAAACGATCCGAGACTTCAAATATCAAATTTAGATTTAAACTATGATAATGAGGTTGACTATCTACGAGTTATTGAATCAGTTCAAAAAAGAACGCATGTTGTTATTATTCAATCTGTAATCGATCGAGATTTATATCAAGATATTGCAACTATTGAAGTAGAGAAAGATCGATATAATAATGTGAATATTCAAGTAGTAGGAAACAACTATATGTATGGAAACAACTATATTTTCGAACCAGTATATTATAATACACCACGAATTTATGCGTCGTTTTGGTTATCAAATTATCGTCCTTATTTTTCTAGTTGGTCTTGGAATTATTACCCCTCATACTATTATTCATGGAATCCATTTCCAGTATTTAGATATAGAAATAACATTAATAATTGTTTGAATACCTATAATGACTACAAATATGTAAGTTATAGAAGAAGTAATTTAGCTATAAATATTTATAATTCAAGACGTTGTAATGCTTATGAAAGACAACACCCTAACAACTCTTTTGAAAGAAGAAATAGCGATGTTAACAATCGTTTTGAATTAGATCAAAAAAGAAATAATTTGACCAACACTTCAAGAAATGATTCTCGTAGAGTTGCAACTACGCAAAGAATAGAACCTACAAGAGAATATTCTCAAAACAGAAATGATTCTCCTAGAGTTGCAAGTACGCAAAGAATAGAACCAACAAAAGAATACTCTCAAAACAGAAATGATTCTCCTAGAGTTGCAATTCCAAAAACAGAGGAAGCATCGAGAGGATATTCACAAAACAGAAATGAATCAAGTAGTAGGGCAAATTCAAATGAATCAAGGAATTCTTCATCAAGAGATGGAAATAGAAAATCATAATTATTTTTAGAATAAGAATTAACACGGCTTTTATAGTCGTGTTTTTTTTTATAAATAAGTTGTTACTATATTTACATTGTTTTTGAAATGACTCATAAAATCGATGAGGTTTTTTAAAATTAATAATTTCTTTTATTATCATTATGAAAAAATATTTCCTACATAACGGCTCTGAAAGTACCGGTCCATTTGCTATTGAGGAACTTAAAACAAAAAAAATAAACAAAACAACTCCCGTTTGGTTTGATGGTATGGAACATTGGAAATCAGCCGAAGAAATTCCCGAATTAACTAGTCTATTTATGGTTATTCCACCACCATTTAAAGCTACTTCAAACAAAATATCTAATGAAAAAATAAAAAAAAATCATCAAGCCCAAGAAATTTTGGGTTTATCTAAAAATATATTTTATTCAATTTCTGGAATCATAATACTCTGCCTTGGAACAATTGTTTTCAATAACTTGGAAGACTCAAGAAGAAAAGAATTAGAAATCAAAAACCATAAAACAGACATTGAAAATCAACAAATTGTTTTACAGCAAAAGGAAATTGCGGAGCAAAAAATTCTTTTAGAAGAACAGCAAAAAAAAGAAGCTGAAAGAGCATTAATAGAAAAAAAAGATAGTGTAAATAATCGAAGTTCTGAAATTAAACTATCAATTCAAGAGAAAGAAATTAATATTGAAGCTTTAAAGAATAAGCTAAAGGATACTTCTAGCTTTAAAATGTTAAGAACAGCTGACGAAAAAAAAATTCAAATTGATTTACTTGAAACCGAAATTGAATCACTAATCAATGAAATTATACTATTAAAAAATGAATCGGACCGTTTGAAACTTGATCTAGAGAAAATTAAGTAATTTGTTTTTTTTTATCAGGACGCCATCTAGCACATCCAAACAAACTGCACCTGTAATCAATTCACCAACAGCTTCAAGATTTGTTGGGCAAAATAAATCAAATCTAAACCAGATACACCAATTGAATTAGTAAATCCGGAATATCCAAATACATTAGATTTAAGACATTATTGGGTTACAAAAAAATAATATCAAATCTAAAAAAATTAATTGTCGTTCAAATTAAAACTAGTATTTTGCAATACTATAAATCAGCAATGATTCAAAACAAAAAAATGATTCAAGATATTTCATTAGGACTACTCAACACTTATAAAAAAACTATTAATTCTTATGATGAAGTTATTGACCAAAATGGGCAAGTAAAACCCTATTGGCAAGCACTTTTTAACACGTTAGAATCTATTGGAATTGAGGAATTAGAATTGAGAAATCAAGAAATAATAAAAAAATTAAAAGAAAACGGAGTAACTTATAACGTTTATGGCTCAAACAAAGAATCTAATCGGGCTTGGAAACTAGATCCAATACCGTTTTTAATTCACGAATCGGAATGGAAATCTATAGAAAAAGGCTTAAAGCAAAGGGCTCATCTTTTAGATTTGATTTTAAAAGACATCTATGGTCCTCAATTGCTAATTAAAAATGCTATAATCCCAGTCGAATTAGTTTTTGATAATTCAGGTTTTTTATTGCCTTGTTTTGATATTAAACAGAAACACAATAAGCAATTATTAAATTATGCGGTAGATTTAGCTCGTGGTCCTGATGGAAAAATGTGGTTGTTAGACAATAGAGCACAATCTCCTTCTGGATCAGGATATGCTTTAGAAAACAGAATAGTAATGAGTAAGGTTTTGCCTGAACTCAACAAAAAGACTTATAGGGCAAGACTTTCTCCTTATTTCAGTAAATTACAGGAAACTGTTGATTCCCTCGGTAGCAATACCAACGAAAATCCAAATGTGGTTTTTTTAACTCCTGGTGCAGGAAATGAAACCTACTTTGAACACGTTTATCTTTCTTCTCATTTAGGATATACATTAGTACAAGGAAATGATTTGTTAGTTCGTGATGGTTTTGTATGGCTTAAATCAATTGATAGATTAGAGCGTGTTGATGTCATTATTAAAAGATTAGATGATGAATGGTGTGATCCATTAGAACTTAGAAGAGATTCCTTACTTGGAATTCCAGGTTTATTACAAGTACTTCGTTTAGGTAATGTTGCTATAATGAACCCAATAGGAACAAGTGTTTTAGAAAATTACGGACTTATGGCATTTATGCAAAATGCTTGTAAGTTTTTACTAAATGAACCCTTATTAATGAGTTCGGTTGCAACTTGGTGGTGCGGACAAGAAAAAGAACTAAATTTTGTTTTAGAAAATTTACCAAGATTAATAATTAAAAAAACAAATAGAAAACAAGGTTTTAAATCAATATATGCTCGTTTATTAAATCCCGACCAATTAGAGGATTTAAAAAAAATGGTATTAAAGAATCCAAAAGATTATGTTGCCCAAGAGGAAGTAAGCTTATCAACAACTCCCTCTTTCATTAATGGTGTAATTGAGCCTAGATATGCTGCTATGCGGTGTTTTATGGTTGCTGATGGTAATGACTATAAATTAATGCAAGGTGGTTTAACCAGAAGTTCGGCTGTGAAAGATAAGTTTGAAATTTCTAACCAATTAGGCGGGATTTCAAAAGATACTTGGATAATTTCTGATTCACCTTTAGAATATCAAGAAAAAGCAATCGAAAGGAAAAATAGCAATAATCAACTTAATAATTCATTAACCAGTCGAAACGCTGAGAATTTATTTTGGGTTGGACGATTGAGCGAGAGAACGATGTCTTTAAGAAGTTTTCTTAAAATAATTTTAAATAGGCTTAACGAGAATGTAACCAAACAAGGTGATAGACAACCTGATTTTTTTATTGTTTTACTCAAATCCCTTACACATCTTACCCAAACTTATCCTGGTTTTGTTGGACAAATAGAAGGAGATAACGATAATTTTGATACTGAAATTATTTTCGAAAATCCCATATCCGAATTACTTAACTTAATCAATGATCATAATAAAATTGGTTCTGTATCTTATAATGTTCAATCACTGCTAAACACTATCAATCAAGTAAGTGAAAAATGGAATCATGATACCAGACGCATCATCAATTTAGTTGAAGATAGTTTTTATGAGCTAAAAGTAACAAACACTACTAATTTAAATCAAGTTACTCATACATTAGATAAATTACACATCCGTCTTTTTTCTTTTTACGGTAATATTTTTGAAACATTACCACGAGATAATGGCTTTTATCTACTTGAAATAGGGAAGAATGTAGAGCGTATCTTATCATTGATATCAGTCTTTCGATCTACATTAAATTTCAAAAAAGAAGATGAAGAAGAAGCTGTTTTAATGGAAGCAATATTAGAAAATCATCATTTGTTAGCACAATATCGAAACATATATAAATCACATTTGAGTTTAAAATCGGTAATCAACATGATTTTTTTAGAAAAGAATCTTCCTTATACACTTTCTTATTTGTTAGATAGATTATCCTATTTACTTTCTAAATTGCCAAAGACAAATGAACCACAAAGATTAAGTATTGCCGAAAAATCAGCACTTGAGGCAAGTACATTTATTCAATTAATTGATGCTGAAAGTTTAATTCAAATAGATGAAAAAACACAATTTAGACCAGAATTAGACAAAACTCTTTCAACTGTTTTTGAACTCATATCGAATGTTTCAAACAACTTAGCAAGCCTATATTTTAACCATTCTGTAATGCAACATTCCGTTTTAGAATCTCTTGAAAAAATAAATACTGATGAAATATAAATTAAAACATCAAACTATTTATACTTATACAAATGCTGTTCATAATTATCAAAGTATTTTATGTTTACAGCCATTAAATTCTTCTAAACAAAGATGTGAGAATTTTAAAATTTTAATTGAACCTCAACCCTCAAAAATATTTAGTCGAACAGATTATTTCGGAAATGTTCAATATTATTTTTCTATACATGAATCTCACAAGTCATTAAAAGTATTAGTCTCTAGTGAAATAGAAGTTTTGAATAGTGGTGTTCAGCCCATAAACCCAATTAGTTTAGAAGAAGCTTTGATTCAATACAAAACAGACAATAGCCTTAAAATTAATATTTTACAGTATCAATTACCTAGTGAATTTATTCATTGGAATAAGGAAATAATCGGTTTTGCAAAAACATGTCTAATTCCTGAGAAATCTCTTTTTGAAGGTGTATTAGAATTGGTGAAAAAGATATATACTGAATTTAAATTCAAATCTGGATCAACCAATATTAACACGCCATTAGAAACTGTTTTGAAAGAAAAAAAAGGTGTTTGTCAAGATTTTTCTCATTTAGCTATTGCTTGTTTAAGGAGTATGGGTGTTCCTGCTCGTTATGTTAGTGGATATATCGAAACCTTACCACCTAAAGGAAAACTAAAGCTTGAAGGGTCTGACGCCTCACATGCATGGATTTCTGTGTACATTCCTGAAATGGGGTGGTGTGAATTTGATCCAACCAATAATATGATTCCACAACAGCGACATATTATTACTGCTTATGGGAGAGATTTTGCTGATGTATCGCCTTTAAAAGGAATTATTTTCAGCTCAGGAAATCATAAAGTAAAAGTAGAAGTAGATGTTATTCCAGTAGAATAATTTATTAAAACAGTCCCATCAAAAAGAAACACCCACTCTTAACTCCAAGAAAAGCTTCTGTAATTAATGAGAATACGGCAAACGCCTTGTTCTTTAAAATTATAGAATCAGAAATTCCTTTTGGATACCAACAAGCCAATTGTCATAATATTTCACATTACATAAGTTTAATTTTAGAATCTAAAGGCTATAAATGTGCTAAAATATGGGCGTTTGCTCCAATTGTATATTCAACTTCAAGCGCTAGATTAATATCCTTTATAGATAAAAAGGAAATTTCACCTAATGGAAAAATCGATTGGGGATACCATGTAGCTCCCGTATTACAAGTAAGAATTGGTAACAAAGTACGTAAAATGGTTATTGATCCTGGACTTTTTCCTAAAGGACCTGTTCGTTATCGTACTTGGATAGCTAAACTTAGAACTAGAAAATTGATTTACTTAATTATGGATTCTGAATGGTATTTATTTAATTCATCCATGATTCCTAATTCACAATTACTACCTTATTCTGAGGAAAACGCAGATGCAAAACCACCAAATGTTAAGTTACCCGATTGGTTTTCTGATAAACTAATTACTGATTTTTTTAAACATGAAGAAGATTCACTTAAAGAACATTGGATAGAAAAAGGATTATCCGTAAACGAAACAGCTCTAGAGTTTTATGATGTAGAAATAAAACCGTTACTTATATCAAATATTCATCAAGAATTAGTTGCTGATTACAAAATGTTGGTTGGAAATGTATTTAATTTTGAAACCATTTTTAGAGACAATAACTGGAATTATGAAATGAATGATGATTTTCAAAAAAAACACCGAGACATCATTGAAAAATATCGAGATGTGTATGCTGTCAATCTAAATAAATGGAGGACAAAATTAGCTGATTTGAATGCAATTATTCAATTGAATAAAAAAAATTAATCGCTTTTTAACCAACCTGTGATACTCATTCTTGTGTTTTGAGTAACTAAAACTTCATGAACTAACTCATCACTTTTAAAAAAAATGGTCTTGCCTTGGGTTGGACATATTTTTTGATTATTATTTAATTGATGAATTAGCAATTCACCCCCGTCACTTTCCTGCCAATTAGTGTTCAAATAACTAATCATTGAGTATTTTCTACTGGGGTTATTTTTGAATTGATCTAAATGTTTTAAATAAAAATCACCTTTTTCATATAGTGAATAATGAAACTCATAACCTGTTATTCCAGCATAACAACTTTGATTTAGATACAGGATAAAAGCTTCAATTTGAAGGAAAAATTGGTTTTCAAAAATATTATTATTTTTTTTATCTAACCAATAAATAGAATCACTTCTAATAGCACCATCGTAGGATATTTTTTCAGAATTACCAATTCCAGCATTTTTTAATAAGTTTTTATCATTTAAATTGAGTAAGTTTTGCTTCAGATTCATTGCTAATTCATTGCTCAAAAAATGCTCAGATATACCTACTCTATTTTCAATATAAGTTGAAATCAAATCCTCAAAAGAATTTTCCATTGGTGTTTTTGAAGACTGAAAAGACAACCTACATGGCAAGGTATGCTAAATAAATTGAATACTACCTATGATTATTCAATTTACAATTTACTAATATAATTTCCATACAAATCTTTATACTGATATCCTTCTGACATTCGATCTTTACTCAATTTATCATAAGCAACTAATCCCCAAAGAATAAATTCTTTCATAAAATAGAAATCTTCATTTTCGAGATGGGGTTGATATTTTTTTATTAAAATTTCTAAGGGTTTAATTTTGTCTAATGTAGATTTATAAACTTCGTCTGAACAGTCATCTAACAATTCAAATCCACTTTCGGCAAAAAACCATTCTAAAATATCCGAATAGGGGGTTTTTTCATCATCCTTGGTCAGTTTTTCAATTTTAGGGAAATAAGCTGGGAAAAAAGTATGAATTGCATCATCAATCAAATGTTGCGCCACTACTCCAGCTCCTTCTTGTTCTCCTTCATATACTAGTTCAACTTTTCCTGTAATAGCGGGTACAATTCCAATAAAGTCAGACAAACGAATACTAGTATAATTAATGCCCGATTTCAAGGCGCGACGCTCAGCTGTGCTTAATAAATTTTCAAAAGCTGTAATACTTAATCTTGCACTGACTCCGCTTTTGTTGTCTATGTACTCACTTTCTCGAGCTTCAAAACTAATTTGCTCTAACAAATCTCGGGCTATAGAGGGTACATAAACCAAATCACTTTGATTTGTATCTAGTTTTGCTTCTTGTTCAGTAATTGTTCTTGCAATTTTTATAGTTTCTGGATAATGTGTTAAAATCTGAGAACCAATTCTATCTTTAAGTGGTGTTACGATACTCCCCCTATTAGTATAATCTTCAGGGTTAGCCGTAAATACAAATTGCATATCTAAAGGCATTCTTAGTTTAAATCCTCTAATTTGTATATCGCCTTCTTGTAATATATTAAACAAGGCAACTTGAATTCTAGCTTGTAAATCAGGCAACTCGTTGATAACAAAAATACAGCGATTGGCTCTAGGAATCATCCCAAAATGAATTACTCGATCATCCGCATAAGATAGTTTCAAATTTGCTGCTTTTATTGGGTCTATATCTCCAATCAAATCTGCAACGGTAACATCTGGTGTTGCTAGTTTTTCATAAAATCTATCACTCCTATGTAACCAAGAAATGGGAGTCTCGTTACCTTTTTCGAGTATTAAATCTTTTGCAAAACGAGATATCGGATTAAAAGGATCGTCATTAATTTCTGAACCCGTAATAAATGGAATATATTCATCTAATAATTCAACCATTTTTCGAGCTAATCTTGTTTTAGCTTGCCCGCGAAGTCCTAGCAAATTAATATTGTGACGAGATAAAATAGCCCTTTCCAATTCAGGAATTACAGTGTTTTCAAATCCATGAACACCTTCGAATGTAACGGTTCTAGATTTTAATTTTTCTCTTAAATTAGTGCGAAGTTCATCCTTAATACTTTTAGTTTTATATCCAGACTTAATTAATTCTCCTAGTGTTTTTATGCTGTTCATTTATTTTTTTATTGATATTAATTATTGTAATTGCTATTCTAAACTATTTAATTCGTTTTTTTCTATTGGTTTCATAATCTTCAAAAATCATTTCACCAAGTCCTTTTATACCTGTATAGAAAGCCTTTCCTTGATTTGCTTCAGTAAAATGATTTACAAATTTTTGTAAATAAGGATCTTTTGCAATCATAAAAGTGGTAATGGGAATATGCAACTTTCTAGCTTGTTGTGCTTCATTGTAGCATTTATCTACTATATATTCGTCTAAACCATTACTATTCATATAATAAGAACCATCTTTTTCTCTAATACAGCTTGGCTTACCGTCGGTAATCATAAATATTTGCTTATTGGTATTGCGTTTTCTCCGAAGCAAATCCATAGCTAGTTGCAAACCAGCCACTGTATTTGTATGAAAAGGGCCCACTTTTAAATAAGGTAAATCCCGAATTGAAATTGTCCAAGCATCATTTCCGAATACCAAAATATCTAAAGTGTCTTTTGGATATCGTGTCGTTATTAGTTCAGCAAGAGCCATTGCAACTTTTTTTGCCGGAGTGATTCTATCTTCGCCGTAGAGAATCATACTATGACTTATATCAATCATCAGAACAGTACTCATTTGGGACTTATATTGAGCTTCTTCTACAACCAAATCATTTTCAGTTAACATAAAATCCGAAACTCCGTTATTGATTTGTGCGTTTCGAAGGCTTTCGGTTAAAGAAATTTTCTCTAATCCATCCCCAAAATGAAATTCACGAAAATCGCCGGTATGTTCATCACCATTTCCGTCATGTTTTGTTTTGTGATTGCCGAGTCCACTTCGTTTTAAATTTCCGAAAATTGTATCAAGGGCTTGTTGGCGAATAGCGCGCTCTGTTTTTGCAGTAATTCCAATTCCTGAAGTTCCGTCATCCTTTAGTTCTTCTCGGATATATCCTTTTTTCTTTAAATCTTCAATAAAATCATCAATAGTATACTTATCATCAGTAAGCTTATATTCTTTGTCCAATTGCCGTAACCAATCAATTGCTTCGTCAAAATCACCCGAAGTATGGGTAATTAATTCTTTGAATATGCCAAAAAGTTTATCAAACGGAGACTGAAAAGGAGCTTCGTAAACTTTAAAATAAAATCCTTTTTTGATACTATTATTCATAAAGATAAAATTACATCATTAAAAACAAGAGCTAAGCAAAACATTTATTAATTTTAAGTTAAAACGAGTTATGAAATTTCTAAATTAAAAGCAGGTGCTATTTTTTTCTATTATTCTTCTGGATTAATTTTTTTAAACAATTGATTAAGCAATACTTGATATTTACTAATCTCCCGAATCTCTTCGTCCACATCAACATGATCTATCAAATCATCTAATTTTTCACTAATTAAATTTAACTTATTATTTGCTGATCTATTATCATTTATGGCAATCAAGTCAATAATTTCTTGAACTCCTTTTTTTATTCCTTCTAATTGAATATTATCCATTTTTAATTATTTTCAGTAGATTTATCCTCGTTAAACTTCTTGACAATTAACTTTAATTTTTCTTTTCGCAATACTTTGGCAGCTTTTACCTTGTCCTGTTCTTTGTGCAACTTATCGTTGTGCTTCTTAATATTTCTTTCGTTATTTCTTCCCATTTATAGTGCTCTTTTTATTTCATCCAATAATTTATTGGTATAAATCAGTTCATTAATAATTATTCGCCGCAAATCGTCAATATCTTCATGATCGATATACTTGGCCCAAGAGTTTAGATTTAAAATATTTCGAATTTGTTTAATTCTTTTTGAGGTTTCAAAAGTCGTTCTTAATATCGCTTTATTGTCATATTTAGAACTGTTTTTATGTTGGTAATTTACAACATTCTTGACGTAATCAACTTCTAAATAATATAATTTTTCATCATCATTATCGGGATAAAAAGAATCCCAAGTTGCAAAACCTAATTTTATTTTACTCAAAGTTTCTGGCTCCATAGGCTCCAATCTCCATTTACTATTAGCCAATCTACCCCAATGATTCGATAAACGATACATTCCTGATTCTGTGTAATAATATGTACTTCCTGATTTACTTTCAAATTGTATTGGTAAATTTTGAATCAAAATAATAGCTAGTTCTCTGAAAACACAAAAAGTGTTTTTAAAAGAATTTGGACTTGGACGAAAAATTGCTTTCATTTTACAAATATAATCAGAATGGAAAGCAAATAATAATTGATTAACTTTGTCTTTTATTATTTCATCAAATTTAAACTGATTATGACCAAGTCTTCACAAGAAAAAATGCTCCAAAAAGGAGTTTACACCGGAATTGTAGAAAAAGATAAAAACAACAATTTCTTTTGCGGTGAATATTTATTAGACTATAAAATGGCTATGTCAAACCACCAACTTGGTGATTGGATTACAATAAAATCAGTAATTGAAAACCCAAGTGACATTAGCTATAATAAATATCCAAAAAAATCAAAAAACTTTGATAAAGCAAATAACAAACCACAACAATAATTAATCACTCTATTTGAAAACGCTTTTAATGCCCTTTTTTTTATACACCTAAACTAAAAAATTAAAAAAAAGTGTACCTTTGCAAAAAATTGTCAATTTTAAAATTACACAACTCTAATTTTATTCTAAAAGACAAGTAGTTACCATATTTATGAAAAAAATAGTTGAATACCGTAAGTTATTAAATGTTGACAAGACTGTAGAGTTAAAAGATTTAAAAACTATTTATCGCAATGCGATGAAAGAAGCCCATCCAGACAAATTTCAAGGAGATGATGCTGGACTTAAAGCAGCAGAAGAAAATAGCAAACAGATCATCGAGGCTTACCACTTTTTGGTCAGTATCAATCCTGAGACAATTAAACTAAACTTACCGGAGTATACCGAAACTATTACCACTTCTACCATTACAGATTATAAATTTGTCGAGGGTCGTTTAATTATCAATTTCTCAAACGGCAGTGTTTATGAATATATTAGTGTGCCAAAAGCTACTTATGTAAAAATGGTCAATGCAGATTCACCAGGAAGGTTTGCCAAAAGACATATATTAAATGCTTTTACTTGGAGAAAAACTATCAATCAAGACTAAGTGTATTTATTATATTTTCAACGAAAGCATCTCTATTTTTGAGATGCTTTTCTGTTTATATTTAAAACTATAACAATTATAACAAAAATTTAAGTGAGTATGTTATAAATATTTTATAAAATTAAATACTTTTGCAAACTAAAATCAACTAAAAATTAAATGATGAAAAAAATAATAATGTTACTTTCGGCTACTGTAGTTTTGATTTCTTGCAGTAAGGTAAAAAAAGGGGAATTCTTAATTACAGGAACTGCTAAAGGAATTGCAAACGGAAAAACAATAGTTTTAGAAACCCAATCTCCAGACGGAGGCAGTTTAGTAGCTTTTGACACCGTAAAAGTTGAAAATGAGAAATTTGAAATAAAAGGAAAATTCACTGAACTATCTTTTCATCTTTTGCAATTAGAAGCTGAAAAAGGAAAAGAGCCGTTCGCTAAAGTAGCATTTATAATGGATGATGAAGGTGAGATTAAAATCGAAATCAACAAAGATTCTATTGCGAAATCTAAGGTTTCAGGTACTTATAATAATGATGAATATGTTAAATTCAATGAAGAACTCGTTAAAATTCAAAAGAAATTAATGGATTTTCAATCTAAAAATATGGCATTAATGAATAAAGCTCAACAGACAAATGACACTGTTGTAATCAATAAATTAATGACTGAATTTAGAAAAGTTCAAGAATCTGTTGGGACAGATTCAAAAAAGAAATATTTATCTTATGTTGAGACACATCCTAAATCATTTATTACTGTTTTAATTCTACAAGGAATGCTTAATGACCCAACAGTTGATGCTAAAAAAACAGAAACTATTTATAACGGTTTAGAGGAATCTTTGAAAAACACAAAACCTGGTAAAGCTATTAAAGATAAGCTAAAACAAATTAAAACACCTTCTGTTGGAGCAGCTCCTGCCCCAGCTGCTCCAGCTGTTTCTAAATGAAGAGCAGATTTTTCGGCTCCAAACCCTGATGGTAAATTAGTAACCTTAAAAGAATCTTTAGGAAAAGTAACTATCGTTGATTTTTGGGCATCTTGGTGTGGTCCTTGCAGAGCAGAAAATCCGAATTTAGTTGCTATTTATAAAGAATTACATTCGAAAGGGCTTAATATTATTGGAGTTTCGTTAGATAAAGATGCAACCAAATGGAAAGAAGCCATAGCAAAAGATAAATTGTCATGGACTCAAGTTTCGCATTTAAAGTTTTGGGATGAACCCATTGCAAAACAATATAATGTTGAATCTATTCCTGCTACTTTTATTCTAGATGCTTCTGGAAAAGTAGTTGCAAAAGATTTAAGAGGTAAAGAACTAAGAGCCAAAATAATCGAGCTTTTAGCAAAATAAATTCATTTCAAATATACCCTAATAAAAAATCTCCTTAGTGGAGATTTTTTTATACTACTAACTACCAAAAGGTTGTAATAATTACTTAAATTATACCAATTAGAAATATAGAAAAGCCTAATTATTTTTTTGTCACATCGAGCGCAGTCGAGATGTACTATTGGTTCTCGACTGCGCTCGAACTGACAATGAGACTAATCTATATTTCGAATTGGTATTATGTTTATTATTCATTTGGAAACATAAAAACAGTTGCTATATTGGCAACGTTTTAGCAAATTTCGCCAGAAAATCAAGTGACCGGGGAGGATACTCAAGTGACCAACGAGGCCAGACTGTAAATCTGCTGTGTGAACTTCGTAGGTTCTCCCAAAGTATCGAGACTGCTCTCCCAAAAATAAAAAAACTATTTTTTATTCCAAAATAAAACTAACAGTTACATTTGCGGTAATTTCTATTTCACCAACCGCCAATGTTTCTCTTGGTGCCGCTTCCATATCCATTGCCATAGTTTTCATTGCATACATCCTTGGCTGAGGAATATAAACTTGTGAATTATCGGAGATTAAAATTGCTTTTCCCACTTTTTGACCCAAAACCGAAACAAAATCTTCGGCTTTTGCTTTTGCATCTTTTGTCGCTAACTTTCTAGCTTCGGATTGAATTTGAATTAATTTAGAGGATTTGAATTCTATATTATCAATTCTGTTGATGCCTTCATCTACCAAGCCTTCCATTAATACGTCATATTTAGACAAATCTTTCAACAAAATTTGAAGCGATTGAGTAGCAATATAACTATGTTTCTTTTTATCATAATCGTAATTTGGATTTAGAGAAACACGTTGGGTTTGAAAGTCTTCTTTTGCAATATTTGATTTTTTAATGAATTTAATAATAGCATCCATTTTTTTATCATTTTCAGTTTTCACCTCAGCAGCTTTACTTCCTTTGGTTTCTATTGAAACCGTAATTGCAGCTTGATCGGGAGTTACTTTTACTTTCCCATCACCAGAAACATTGATCATTGGAATTTGTTTGGATTCTTGGGCATTTACTACCGCTAAAGTTGTCATTAAAAAAGTTAAAATTAGAATTGATTTTTTCATGTTAAATTATTTTTTGTTAGTTCAAATTACTAACCAATTTTTGTGCCAATTATAATTTACCTGCTTTAAATAATATAAAAAGTATCACTATGGGAATTGCCAAAAGAATTACCATTGTTAAATTATATTCCAACATACTAGGTTCTTTAATTAAAGTAATCAAATAGCCTCCAATAGCACCACCAAAATGAGCTGTATGTCCAATATTATCATTCTTAGCTTTCATTCCGTATATGGAATAAAGCAAATATCCAATACCAAATAGATAAGCAGGAATTGGAATTACATAAAATAGACCTAACATCATATCAGGTTGAATTAGAATAGCCGAATAAATAATACCTGTAACTGCGCCTGAAGCCCCAATTGCTCTATATCCATAGTCATTTTTATGCATTGCTAAAGTCAATAAGCTACCAAAAACAAGACTTCCTATATAAATTAAAAAAAACGAAGCATTACCAAAATAATTTGAAACTACCGGCGCAAACATATAAAGTGTAAACATATTGAAAAACAAATGCCCGATATCAGCATGTAAAAATCCTGATGAAATCATTCTAATTTGATCTCCTGCTCGAATACTGCCAATATGAAATTCAAATTTTCTAAAAAAATCGTTGTCGTTGAACCCTTTATAGCTCATCAAAATAGTGGCCAAAATAATTACAATCAAAATAGTACTCATATAGAATAATTGTATTAAAAATTTATGGAGTAAAGTTAATTATAATATATGACTGTCCACTATGCGGACTAAATATTAAAAATGACACACAGATGATGCGGATTTTAGCGGATTATAAAATATGAAATTCATTAAATCCATTTCATCTGTATGCCTATTTTTTTTTACAATAAACGGATAGTCATATTATATCTTTCAATAATGCTACTAAATTATAAACATATTAATAAAAAATATTTTTGAGTTATATTTGTCAAAATATTTTTTATGCAATTAATCATTTTTCTATTAATATATCCCTTTTTGTGGTGTATCTCTATTTTACCATTTCCAGTATTATATTTGTTTTCAGATTTTATTTATCTAATCGTATATTATGTAATAGGATATCGAAAAAAAATCGTTCGTGAAAACTTAGCTTTGGCACTACCCAATTTATCCGCTCAAGAACGATTAAAAATAGAAAAAAAATCATTTCGTCACCTATGTGATATATTTTTAGAAATGATTAAAACGATGAGTATATCTGAAAAAGAAATCAAAAAACGCTTTGTTTTTACGAATTTGGAAGTTTATGAAAGCATGGAGAAAAAACAAAAAAGTATTGCTATAATGATGGCTCATTATGCAAGTTATGAATGGGCAGTTTCCTTAAATTACCATGTTACTTTTGAAGGTTTCGGAATATACAAACAAATTTACAATCCCTATTTTGATAAATTAGTTCGAGATATTAGATTAAAATTCAAAGCAAAACTTATAACAACTAAAGAAACTATCCCAACAATTATCGAAAACAAAAAACTAAACAAAATGTGCACCTACGGTTTTGCTAGTGATCAAACTCCTAGACTGCACTCAACTCATCATTGGCAAAGTTTTATGGGACATGTTGTACCTGTTCATACCGGAGCAGAAATGTTGGCAAAAAAGTATGACATGAATGTTATTTTTTTAAGAAACAAAAGAATTTCGAGAGGGTACTATGAAGGTCGTTTTGAAATTATATCTGAAAATGCTAGTCAAGTTCCTAATTATGAAATTTCAGATAAATTTATTCAACTTGTAGAACAACAAATACTTGAAGCTCCAGAATTTTATTTATGGACACATAAACGTTGGAAACATCGAAAGTAAAACATTTCATTATTATTCAACTAGCTGAATTTATTATATCATTAAGAGTTGTTGTATTATGAGACAAGCTTGTATTTTTTTTTTAAAAACTTTTAGAAAAACTTAGTAAAATTGTTTGTTTATAATTGGGTTTGAAAGGTTCTTGAAAAAAATCACCTTTTAAAGTTGCTCGATGCGCTAACGATACATTTTTAATGATTTTAAATTTGGTAATAAAAAGACCATCCATTAGACCATTTCTTGTAATTTCAGAAAAGTAATCCGAAGAAACACTCAATCTATATTGCATTTCTAGCCATTTTTTGTATTTTCTATCATACCAAATATTTAATTCAGCGCCCAATTTTTTGAATACAATAAGATCATAATTATCATTATCATCATACGTCTGTGTATAATATCCTGTGTTAGCAATATCTTGATCTGTTAATCCATAAAGACTGACCGAATATGGGGAAAGTGATAATCTAAAATAGTCATTAGGCTGGTATTTGATACCCGGCGAAAGCACTATTTCGTATGGATTAGCAAAACCTTGTGTTTTACCATTTTGATTATAATCTTTAAAAGTGTCACCGTCATAAATCGTAAAAATAGATGTGTTTGATTTAACAATTAAATTGGCATTCCATTTACTGCTTTTTGATAAAGTAAATGAAAAATCATGTAAAGTGGCTAATTCATCATTAGCTCTTTGAATTCGGTCAGCACCTGTTAAACCAGATTTTTGAACAGCTAAATTCCAGTGTAATTCATTGGTCATCGCAAAACGGCTAGTTTCTTTGTAATAATCAAAACCTAAATCGATAGCACTAGTACCCGAAAAGCTTTTTTTATCTGGACCTGATGGCGCATTATATTCTAGAACATTGCCAACATTTAAACCAATAGAAAATGTAAAAGTATAGGCTTTTTGTGGCTCTTGACTTTCTTCAGTAACTACTGGTTTTACTTCAAAAAGTTTATGTTCGACTAAATTTGATTCGTATTTATCATATTGAGTTCTTTGAACAATTGATTTCAAAATACTGGCTTTAACAACCTTGTTTTTAGAATTCACAGTAGCATAAGTATATTTTGTTTGATTTTCTTTTAAAATTTTACATCTAATCTCGGTACTATCTTTTTTAATAATGGCATCTTTTTGAGCCATTACATTTGCTGTTAAAAACATAAAAAAAAGAAAAGAAAATGTTTTTGTTGTTAATTTCATACGTAATAACAAATTTGAATTATTGGTTTTTAATGTAATTTTTTTCATGGTGTGAAAATTAGGATAATTTTTAATAACCTAAAATAAAAAAGGAAGTTTTTTAGGCTTCCTTTTCATGATTATTTTTTTCCAGTTGCTAAATCATAACTACTTTTTACAGAAACACCTTTTTCTTTAATAGATCGACAAGCACCACCGTCTATTTCTATTATAAAACGTCCTGTTGCATACGATTTTGATTTTTTATCATTTTCTCCCCAATCTACTTCGATTTTTCGAAAAGGAATAGAAATAGCCATTTCATACTCTCCATCTTCGAGATCTGGTGGCAAAGAAAAATCTCCATCGGTTACTACAATTTTATTAAACTGATTGCCTCCTGGATTTCTTCCTCCTTTAACACTAATCCCTTTTATTGGATTTCCTGGAGCATTTGCAACTTCAGGAGTTGTAGTTGTAGATTTTGTAGTAACTGATGCCTGACCAGATACCATATTACTTGTGTTATTTACTTCAACAATAGTATTGTCATTTAAACTAATAACGAAAGAAACTGGTTCATGCATTCTTCTGCCTGTTGGCAAACCACTTGCCGCATCTCTAGGGCTAACAATTGCATTATCAAAAACAATAGAGTAACCAGCATCTGTTGGTCTTATACTCACTTTGCAATCTAATTGATTTGTAGCAGTTGTACGTTCGTTAGTATTATTACTTTTTGTTTTTTGTTTTGTAATAGTTTCTTGAGCAAATGATTGGTTCGTATAACTAGCAATCACTATCAAAGCAATTGCAATAAATTTTATATTTTTCATGATTTTTAAATTTTATAGATTTTTAAAATAAAAAAGGAAGTTTTTTGAGCTTCTTTTTATGATTATTTTTTTCCAGTTGCTAAATCATAACTGCTTATTAGGTCACCTTTTTTAGTGATAGCAGTACAAGTACCGTCTTCAATTTCTAGTGAGAATCCTGCAGCACATCGACCTGATCCAGCTCCAGAACCGGAAGACATAGATCCTGTATTTGTGGCTCCCCAACTCCATGAACAAACTAAATCACATGATCCATTTGGGCAATCGTCTAAGGGAATATCACATTCGCCATCAGGACATGAAATTGTAGTGGTTTTTCCATCACATCTTTTGGTTACGGTAAACTCTTTGAAAGTAGCTTTCCCGGCACTCATAACACTTAAGTCACTAAAACTTGCTTTTCCTGATCCCATACCTGAATTAGCTGCTTTTTGAACCCCTGGTTCATCAATTGCAATTTCAGAAGGAGGAGAATCGGAGCTTGAACCAACTGATATTGGAGGGTCAGATGAAACAGCCATGCCGTGTGATACCGCTATTACCGCTATTTTACCTTCTCTACCTTTTTGTGTAATTGTTTGCCCGCTTACCGGATTTCTTGGTCTTTTTACTTCAGCTACACTATTGTCACTAGAGCTAACTTCATAAAAAACAGTCATTGGCTTGTGCAACCTTCTACCAGTTGCTAATCCACTTGCCGCATCTTTTGGCGATTTAACATCATACTCAAATGAAATCGCACAGCCACTTTCTGTGGGAGTTACACGTAATTTAGTAGCTTTTTTTAGATCATATCCTGCGGTTCTTTCATTAGTCTGATTACTTTTTGTTCTGGTTTTAAGAGATGCAGCGGCTTTAGGTTCTTGCCAATCGTCAATAGGTGTAACATTGCCAGAACTTCTTTCGTTAGTATTATTGCTTTTTGTTCTTTGTTTTGTGATAGTTTCTTGAGCAATTAATTGGTTCGAATAACTAGCAACTACAATTAGAGCAATAGCTAAAATTTTTATATTTTTCATGGTTTTAGGTTTTTATAGTTATTAAATTAAAACAGGAAGTAGTGAGCTTCCTGTTTATTATTAATTATTTTGGGTTATTGGTCGTACTTGTATTTGGTTTTTTATCCCCTGGTAAACCTTTTTCGTTTATTGCCATTGCTGTACAAGCCCCATCTTCTATTTCTAAAGAAAACCCTACTGAAGAACGACCTGATCCAGCTCCAGAACCGGGAGACATAGTGCCTGAATTAGACATACCCCAACTCCAAGAACAAACTAAATCAGCGGCTCCGTTTGGACAATCGTCTAAAGGTATTTCACAATCACCATTTGGACATCTAATTTCGGTGGTTTTACCTCCGCATCTTTTGGTAACAGTAAACTCTTTAAAAGTAGCCTTTCCAGCACTCGTAACACTCAAGTCACTATAACTTACTTTCCCTGTACCGCCACCTTTATGAACTCCTGGTTCATCAATAGCAATTTCAGAAGGAGGTGAGTCTGAACTTGATTTACCTTGTACTGCTTTTGTAAATAATTTTGGAGTTGTAGCATTATATTCTTTAGGTATTCTGATTGGTTTGTGCTGTCTTTTTCCTGTCGATTGTCCTGTTGCCATATCTCTAGGGCTTTTAACTTCTGAAACTGTATTGTCACTTGAACTTACATGAACACTCATTGGTTTGTGCATTCTTTTTCCAGTTGCTAATCCACTTGCAGCATCTCGTGGTGAGGTAATACTGCTTTCTAATGTAACAACACACCCATCATCCGTTGGTGTTACTCGACATACTATTAAAGTAGCTTTCGGAAAGTGTTTACCTTGAGCTGCTTTGGCATTATTTGCATCCCAATCATCTGCTGCCATAGTTTTGCCATCAGTTTGACTTACTCTAGCTTTTACATTTTTTTTCAAGTCATAACTTGCTTTAGCAGGGGCTACAGCAGAAACTTCTTGAGCAAATAATTGACTTGTGAAACTTGTAATAGCTACTAAAGCTATTGTGATAA
>NZ_JBJXDQ010000130.1:0-3304 GCF_046155325.1 Flavobacterium sp. | reverse complement strand
GCCGGTGCTTACAATGTTATTGTGAAGCAAGGAGCAAATACTAAAACACTTAAAGTGATTAAGAAATAAAGATTTCATAGTTAATTGTTTTTTAGTAAGAAAGGCTGTCCGAAAGGGCAGCCTTTTTGTTTTATGAAAACATTTTTACGTCTTTTATTAACTTTAGAATTAATTTCGAACCATAAAATTTCTTTGTTAAGTATAAATCTACCGATAAAATTAAATTCATCGGTTTTTGTATCAATTTGATTTAATTTATTGTTTAATGATACAAAATCATCGGGGTAAAACTTTATAGATTTATCTCAGTTGATGTCGTATAATGGTAATTCAAGAGGAAACATTTTGCTGAATGAATTACTTATATAACTGAAATATTTTTCCCTATCGCTTTTAATGGTAAATTGAAATAAAGTTATAGGGTTTAGGTCGCAATTAATTTTCTTCACCATATGTCGGATAGAAATATTTTTAGAGGACTGAATTCGATAAAATTCCATAATAGATTTAAAGATGAAAATGATTGTTTGATTTATCTTTCAGAAATAAAATGGGCAAGCGGTTATAATTTAAACGCTGTGGTAATGACAAATTCGGTAATGGAAAAAACCATCAAAATAGGAGGTGTGCAAAATGTAGTTACGATGAAAGCTCTATAACAGGGACAATGTTCGAAAAGATTAAATTTTTTCTTTTAATTGCATTCCATATTGCTTTAAAATAAGCACTAAGAAGAAATGTACGTCATCTTAGGGTTAAATTCTGAATTTGAACTTCGTCAAAAGACTTGCTGGTCATTCAAATCAAAGGTGCAACAAGGAATGGAAAGTAGTTTAAACCAACAATTAACAGGAACAATTCACGTTGATTAGTTTATGGTTGGTGGTCCAGAAGAGGATAAAAAAGGAATAAGTAAAGGGTTGAAAAGCCTTCGAAATCACAATATGCGAATTGAGAATGGCATTATTAGATTACAATATCGCAACCAAACAAATAAAAATAGATTTGTACCTACTCAACTACAATGAGCTCAAACATTTCAAGAATCTAGAGACAGAAATCGATTTGATTGTAATGTAAATTATAGGCTAAATAGCCTTTTGCAAACAGATTAAACAAATCAACTTACATTAAACGCCATTGGAACCAGTTGGCCTGTTAAGTCTTTTAGAACTTCCGAATTTCAATGCTAATCTATACCAAATCAATTCAAGAAATAAAAATAGATTGATTTAACATAATTGGGTATTGAAGCCGCTGTAACCTTTTTTTTCTATTGATTTTGAGCCGTTTTTTTTATTAATTTCTTTTTTGTTGTACAAGTAGTTTTTATATTTATATTTGCAATGTCCGTGTGCGGACACGAAAATATAGTATCATGTCAAAAAAAGTCGTTACATTTGGAGAAATACTACTCAGGTTGTCGCCTCCAAGTCATTTACGATTGACACAAGCGACTTCTTTTGATTTGTATTACGGATGTGCAGAAGCCAATGTAGCTGCCTCGCTTTCTAAATTTGGATTACCGGTTAAATTCATAACCGCAGTTCCTCCGAATGAATTGGGCGAATCTTCATTGAGTATGTTGCGTTCTTTTGGTGTTGATCCTGTGGTAAAAGTGCAAGGCAAAAGACTTGGGATTTATTATTTTGAACAAGGGGCATCCGAAAGACCCGGAAAAGTAGTTTATGACAGAGAAGATTCTTCTTTTTCTTTATTGAAAAAAGGAATGATAGATTGGGAGACAATTTTCCAAGATGCCGATTGGTTTCATTGGTCAGGAATTACGCCCTCATTATCTTTGGATTTGGCAGAATTATGTGAAGAAGCCTTAGAAGTTGCTTCCAAAATGGGATTAACGATTTCGTCCGATTTAAATTACAGACCGACCCTTTGGAAATACGGAAAAGAAGCCAACGAAGTCATGCCAAATCTTGTTAAACATTGCGATTTATTATTGGGAGGCGCGGATGAAACGGAGAAAGTTTTGGGGATTAAAATAAATGAAAATGATAGTCAAGAAATGATTTTCGCCAAGTGGATGAAGACATTTCCGAAGTTAAAGAATATTGTAACCACACAAAGGATAGCCGCCAATGCCTCATCGAATGGGATAAGCGCTTCTTTTTGGAACGGAACGGAATTATTGCATTCTCAAAAATACAATGTTTCACACATTATAGATCGAATAGGAGCAGGAGATGCTTTTATGGCCGGAATTATTTACGGATTGATTAGCTGGCCAGAAGATAATCAAGCCGCATTAGAGTTTGCAGTTGCAGCCGCTTGTTTAAAACATTCCATTTCGGGAGATATTAATCTAGCCACCGTAAACGAAATAACTGCTCTTATGAGTGGGTCTGGCGGAGGAAGAGTTTCAAGATAATAAGTAAGTTAAATAAAACACACCTATAATTAAAAACAAATAAATAGTTAAGACCATGTCAAAAAAAGTAGTAACATTTGGTGAGATAATGTTAAGATTAGCACCACAAGGATTTTTAAGATTTTCACAAGCCGACAATTTCGATGTTGTTTATGGAGGAGGAGAATCGAATGTAGCGGTTTCATTAGCAAATTATGGAATTCCCGTTGATTTTGTAACGCGTTTACCAAAAAATGATATTGGAGAATGCGCCATGATGGAAATGCGTAAAAGAGGCGTTGGTGTTGACAAAATTGTTTGGGGTGGAGACCGTTTAGGAATTTACTTTTTAGAAACCGGAGCCGTATCAAGAGGAAGCAAAGTAGTTTACGATAGATCGCATTCTTCTATGTCGGATATTCAACCGGGAATGGTGAATTGGGAAGAAGTTTTTCAAGGAGTAGAATGGTTTCACTGGACTGGAATTACACCAGCAATCTCTCAAAGTTCTGCCGATGCTTGTTTAGAAGCGGTAAAAGTAGCTAGCAAATTAGGAGTTACAATTTCAACCGATTTGAATTACCGTGCTAAATTATGGAAATATGGTGGTGATCGTGAGGCAATCATGACCGAATTAACTTCGTACTGTGATGTGATTTTAGGAAACGAAGAAGATGCCGAAATGCACTTTGGTATCAAACCATCAGGCGCAGCAGTTCAAACGCACGGACATGATGTAAAAGCAGAAGCTTTCTTGTCAGTTTGCCAACAAATGATGGAAAAATTCCCAAGAGCTAAAAAAGTAATTACTACTTTAAGAGGTTCAATTTCTGCGTCTCATAATACTTGGGCAGGGGTTTTATACGATGGAAAAGAAATGTTACAAACCCGTCAATACCAAATTACAGATATCGTGGATAGAGTTGGTGGTGGTGATTC
>NZ_JBJXDQ010000129.1:0-3701 GCF_046155325.1 Flavobacterium sp. | reverse complement strand
TATTAGCTGAAGGAAAAAATTTCAATATTCCTTCCTTCACCAAGGATTTACATTCTGAAGGTGAATTGGTTTTACGTGTAAGTAAGCAAGGAAAAAATTTAAATGCAGTGAATGTAATTGACTATTGTGATGCGATTACTGTAGGCATTGATTTTACAGCACGTGATTTGCAAGCCAAACTAAAAGAAAAAGGATTGCCTTGGGAAAAAGCAAAAGCATTTGATGATTCAGCTGTTTTAGGTAATTGGGTACCATTAACTGCGGCAATTTTAGATCAGCCCATCCGCTTTTCATTACATAAAAATGCTACTGTTGTTCAAGATGGCGACTCATCGTTAATGATATTTTCATTAGCCACCATATTAGAAAGCATCACCGAATACTTTACTATATACCCAGGTGACTTAATATATACAGGCACACCAGTTGGGGTGGGCCCCACCTTAAAGGGAGATGTTTTTGAGGGCTATTTTGAAGCAAATCAAGTATTTAGCATTAAAGTGAACCCTTAATTATCAAAATTTTTAACTAAATGTGCTACCCCTTAAAAGGGGTAATAACCATTCGGCGAGGTAGCTCAGTTGGTTAGAGCACAGGATTCATAACCCTGAGGTCCCGGGTTCAAATCCCGGTCTCGCTACATGTAAATCAAGGACTTACGTTAAATCGTGGGTCCTTTGTTGTTTTGGCGTGAGGTTTGCGTGAGGTTTTGCGTGAGGTTTTTGTCATTTCTTACCGAATACACGAACCTTTAATGCTGATATTTCTACAGCAGTTAACATCTTTTTTGCGGTCTCATTTGAAGTATCTAGTTCAATTACTTTGATGAAATACTTTTTTGCTTGGTTGTAGTTTTTAACTTTAAAATAAGATTTTCCCAAACTCAAATAACCATCAACATCATTTGGAAATAACTCCACTAACAGATTCAAAATTGCTGTAGCTCTTTTAATATCTCCTTTAACTTCCAACCAATCATTTGCTGAACGATTTGTAATATAAATAAATCCCTCTTTAGCTTCCTTTATGTAGGCGGAATCTTTTCCTTTGGTATGCTCAAACCACATTTTTCTTTGATTGTCAACATAGGATTTCGTATCTAAATATGTCTTGTAATTTTTGTGGCCCTCTGTATTTTTCGGAAATAAATTTAAAATTTTAATGGTATGTTTTCCTTTTTTTAACTCACTTACTAAATTGATTTCAATACTGTTTTTAAAATTGTGAAAATGAAATAATTTGATAATTCCATTTTTTAAATCGTAAATCGTTGTGTACTGAGTGCTTGTTTGCTTAAAATTGTCCATTACCGAAGTAACGTAAGAAAAATTTGCAGTATTTTCTATAGAAGATTTAATAAATTTACATCCGTTTTGATAGAAAGGAAGGTCAACAAGTTCGGTTGAAGAGGTTAATGATGGGAAAAAATTTGAGAATGACTGCTGTTCTTCATTTCCCAAAAATAGCTCATCACTTTCTACTCTTAAATATTTCCCATCTTTGTCAATAAAGACCAACATTGAATTTGTCAAATCCTTCAAGTTAATCTTTTCTAAATATTTTTTTACATCCTCTACTGAAGAATAGTTGTGCATAATTGTTGAAATCACCTTACTCATTTCGATATATTTCTTATTTGAAGTGTCTATTGTCGGTTTAAAAGGCATCGCGAAGCCATCAAACATTAATCCACCATCATTTACAGCACCTTGTGCAAAATTATCGTGAAATCCAACAGCCATATACCCAAACTTTTTATTTTGTTTAGGCTCAAACCATATTTGTGTAATTGGATTCCACCAGTCTTCATTGTTTCCTACAATTGTTTTTCCGCCTTTTGTAATTTTAAACATACTACAAGCAAAAATTTCTGCGGGTACAAAAAGTAGAAATAGTAAAGCGTATAAGATATTTTTCATTTTTTATTAAATTGTATTAGATTCTTGATTATGCGGTAACATTGCCTACAACTAACTTATACCAGCCATAAAATATCTCCAATCCTTCCTTATATGTTATGCTTTGTGCTACTGTTATTTAATACCGTATACATGCATCCACAAACTTACACTTATAATCCAATCCACCTATGCCTTAAATAGGGTATAAACACCGAGCACCCTGTTGCCGTGGTTTAAGTTTATCAAATTAGTTAAAGACTAGCTTAAAAAACTTGAATTCTCTGTGTGAGGAAAACATCCCCTCAAATCGGTTAAAATCGGTCGTTTTTGGTTTTGTGAAAACATAACTAACTATAAATCAACGCGTTCATTTTCTCAAAAAATCTTCATAACCCTGAGGTCCCGGGTTCAAATCCCGGTCTCGCTACATGAAAATCAAGGACTTACGTTAAATCGTGGGTCCTTTGTTGTTTCTGCGTGAGGTTTGCGTTAGGTTTTGCGTGAGGTTTTTGTCTTTATAATAGAATTGTTTCTATGCAAACTGAAAAACACAATAAGTTAATCTCTAATTAATATTCTAGTTATATACCTTTTCTAATTTCCTATTGAATTAAAAAATTCAAGATGGCCTCTCGAACCATTTCATTAAAGGATATTTTTAAGTTAATTCCAAGTAATCGGATTATGGATATGATACCATTGATTAAAGTTGAACTTATTGTTGAAATAAGTTTTGAAACATTTGGGCAGGTTCAATACAAAGATGAAAATGGTAGACCCTGGATTAAAGAATTTAGTGGATCAAAATGGGCGAAGGAACTGTATTTTAGAGAACTTGGAGAGGTTAGTTTTAGTGTTTTTGTTAATAATCAATATCTAAAGGAAGGAAGACGTTTAAAATTAATCAAGAAAGTAGATAATGAAATTATAGATCAAGCTGAATTTCAGTTATCTGGAGATAAATTATTTGAAGGATGGTTTAAACTGGGTTAGTAAATTACCCAAATAAAGGGGTCTCATAGATGTTAGACAAAGCGGGGAATGTTTCTACATTCCCTTTTTCTTCTGCGTGAGTTTTATAATTTCTAACAAATAATTTTATTGCACAAAGTAAAAACAGTCTTTCAGAATGTAAATAATTTATTTATTAAGCTTTGGAGCTTCTGTGGTATAAATCACATTACCCTGCCAGTCAATAAATTGAATTAATAAACTATTGCTGTCAATGCCGATCGTTGCAAATCCATATTCGCTTTTGGCATACTGTACTTTTGCATTTGGGCTAATCATAGTTTTTTCGGATCCAGCACCAGAAATTAACTGATAAAAAGTATCCTTATTCTTAGGCTTGTCAAATTCTAAATGGTGCTCATGCCCTGCAATTAATAAATCCACTTTATATTGATTTAAAATTTCCTTAACTGCATCTTCCATCTCCTTTGTTTTTCCATATCTTTTTCCAGCAGAGTATACAGGATGATGTGTTACTACAATCTTCCATTTATCTTTACTTTTTTTCAATTCAGACCTTAACCATTTAAGTTGCTTTGCAGAATCAGCGTTTAGTACATTTTGACTTATTAATTCTGATGTTTTTCCATAATAAGATTTATTAAGTGGGCTAGAATCAATAAAATAAAAGCCTACAGTATTTGAAGTATCATTATCAATCGTTTTATGAACACTATAATACCTTGATGGCATTTTCCATCGAGCACTTATTTTTGAATAGTCCACCTCTGCTTGAGGGTTAGTTCCATAATCATGGTTTCCTAGTACCACATACCAATCTATATAAGT
>NZ_JBJXDQ010000128.1:0-4483 GCF_046155325.1 Flavobacterium sp. | reverse complement strand
CGTGTGGGAATTGGTCATGGCCAGATGGAAGGCCGCAAACTCGAAGAATTAATGTTGGCTTTTATGAACGGCGAATTCGATGTTTTGGTAGCAACCACAATTATCGAAAGCGGATTAGACGTTCCGAATGCGAATACTATTTTTATTAATAATGCCAATAATTTTGGATTGTCCGATTTGCACCAAATGCGCGGTCGAGTAGGACGTAGCAACAAGAAAGCGTTTTGTTATTTTATTTGTCCACCGTATTCGGCAATGACGGATGATGCCCGAAAACGAATTCAGGCTTTAGAGCAATTCTCAGAATTGGGAAGCGGTTTCAATATTGCGATGAAGGATTTGGAAATTCGTGGTGCTGGAGATTTATTGGGTGGTGAACAATCGGGATTTATTAACGAAATAGGATTTGACACCTATCAAAAAATTATGAACGAAGCCATCGATGAATTGAAGGAAAATGAATTCAAGGATTTGTATGAAAACGAAGATAGCGGAGTGGAGAAAGAATATGTAAAAGACCTTCAAATCGACACTGATTTTGAGTTGTTGTTTTCGGATGAATATATTAATAATGTTTCGGAGCGATTGAGCTTGTACAACGAATTGGGTAATGTAACAAATGAGGAAGAATTGGTTGTTTTCCAAAATAAATTGATTGACCGTTTTGGCCCGATGCCGCCACGAGCACTTGCGTTGATGAATAGCATTCGCATCAAATGGATTGCTACCAAAGTTGGAATCGAGAAATTAGTAATGAAAAAAGGCAAGATGATTGGCTATTTTGTTGCCGATCAAAACTCGGATTTTTATACTTCCAAACGTTTTCATCAAGTAATTCAGTTTGTGCAAAAAAACAGCGCTATTTGTGTAATGAAAGAAAAACAAACACCAGCTGGTTTGCGGCTTTTGTTGACTTTTGAAAATGTGAAAACTACTAGGAGAGCTTTGGAGTTGATGGAGATGTTGGGTGGTTGATTTATATTAAAGCTTCCAGCCTTTTAAAGGCTGGAAGCTTTGGTAAACACTATAATTAATTTTAGAGGCTGGAAGCTTTGGAGCAAAATTATTCAATAATCAAATTCTCAATTTCATCTAAATCCTGATGTGTAGAATGATAATATTTGAAATTTTCCAAATCATTAAAGAATTCTATAACTCTATTCCGTTGTAATTTTGTTTGTTTTGTTGAAATGATTGTACCATGAGAAGTCCATGGATATTCTAAGATATTTTCGGTAAATTTATGATGAACAGGATTGTTATGTATGTAAAAAATCAGTTTTTGAAAATAATTTTCTGAAGCGACAACTTTTCTTTTAAAGTTTTTTTCAAATAAACTTCCAGTTCGGTTATAACGTTTATTCATTGCTAGAGTATAAGCGTTGAATAAATTTGAAAACTGTTTTGATGCACTTAGCATCTTTGGTTTCTCGGTTGAAGAATATTCTAATTTTGTTTTGTCGATTTCATTAATTTCTCTGATATAAACTAGAATATGAAAATGATTTTTCATTAGGCACCAAGCAAAAGTTTCTGCTATTGGATCGATATACTTTTCGTAAAGTCTTAAAAAATGATTGTAGTTCTCAGTTTCATAAAATAAATCGATTCCATTATTTCCTCTATTGTAAATATGATAATATTTGCCATTTTCAAGAGGAATTGGGTTCATAATTAGATTGTTTTATTTAAAGCTTCCAGCCTTTAAAAGGCTGGAAGCTTTGGAAAAATATTAATTCTTCAAATCCTTAATTACTTTAAAAGCAACATCTACTTCGTTTTCACTTACTAAAATGGTAAATTCGTTAGAGGTTGAAATTACTTCGTTGATAATAATCCCCTCCCAAGCCAAACGCTGAAAAATGAAATAATAAATACCTGGAACCGTAATGTTTTCTTTGGGTAATTTTACGGTAATAGAAGCCAGATTTTCTAGTTTTTGAATCAATTTTTCGTTGGCAAAATGTTTGTCGACCAAGTGATTTACACTATTACTGACCACAATGTTCGTTTCATTTACCCCTCGTGAAGACGTATAAAAAATATCTGAAAAAGCATTAATATCAGTAATCAAATCGGCTTGTTTGTTCAAAACAGTATCCGAAGCCGCAAAAGTATAATCCGTCAATGCGGAACGAACGGTAATTTCGCCAATGTTTTTTATAACTTTATTTATTTTGTGATTGAGTCTAAAGTCTAATTCTTCTGTAAGTCTTTTTAGAGCCATTACAACAGCTCCTTGTTTTACTTCTTTGCTGAAGTCGCTCTCTAATTCGACCATAATATTTCGCGATAAGGATGTCAAATTAATAATTCCTAACGACAATGCGTTTAACAAAAAAGGTTTAGTTTTGATGTAGTTTTCTACAATTGAAGAAACAGTTCTCATGTTTTGTGTAATTTATTTTAGATGAAATTCTCTTATGTTGTTTGTTTAAAAACAAACTGAAACGTTATAGAGTTGAAATATTTAAGGCAAAAATAAATAAAAAAACAATTTGTTACAAATATAACAAGATGTTTTTTTGTTAAAAATGATAAAAAGCGTCTTTAAGGTGTTCTATGTCAAATGATTTGCCGGCTTTGTAACCCGAAACCGAAGGTTGAACGGACGCAGTAATCGCAATAATATCAAAACGAACGTCTATATCTAAATTATTCGAAACTACATATTCGTTTACGGCTTTGACTAAAAGTTGGATTTTTTTGGGTTTTACAAAATCTTGTGGCAATCCAAAATCTAAAGATGATCTCGTTTTGACTTCAATAATGGCAAGGGTGTTTTCTGTTTTGGCAATAATATCAATTTCAGCTTTCTGGAAAGTCCAATTGGTTTCTAGAATTTCATAGCCTTCTTTCTTTAAAAACTGAACCGCCAATTCTTCGCCTAGTTTTCCTAATTCGTTGTGTTCAGCCATTTGATTTTAGATTGTGGAATAACGATTTTTGATTTTTGATTTATCGTGAAAAATTACTCAAAAATTAACTTTGAATTTGTAGCATCTAATTCTAACGAAACTTGTTTTCCAAAAATCATGGCGTTATTATCGTGAATGTGTCCTGCAGGAAAATTATACAGAATAGGGAATGTATAGCCTTTAGTAATATCCGTAATAATTTGGTTGGCATTTTTCCCCCAAGGTATATCATTATCCTTCATTTTTGTCATACTGCCAACTATTAACCCATTAAGATTATCAAAGCAACCACAACGTTTCAAACTCATCATCATCCGGTCAATGTGGTATAAATATTCGTCTAAATCTTCGAGGAAAAGAATTTTCCCTTTGCAATCAATTTGTGCATTCGAACCCATCAAACCATATAAAATAGATAAATTACCGCCAACAATTTCGCCCTTTGCTTTTCCTAAACGATTGTCAGTATTACAACTCAATTCGTAGTTTAGATTTTCGCCGAAAAGCGATTTCCGTAAATTTTCGATGGCGCTTGGAGTTGCTTTTGCAACGGTTACTGGCATTACAGCATGAATAGAAGCTATATTAAGTTTGTTTAAATAGCTGTGAATTACGGTTACATCACTGAAACCAACAATCCATTTTGGGTTTTGTTTGAATTTGGTAAAGTCGACTAAATCAATAATTCGAATGGTACCATAGCCCCCACGAACACACCATATTGCCTTGATGTTTGGATTGTCAAGTTGTGCTTGAAAATCAGCAGCACGCTGTTCATCGGTTCCGGCTAATTGATTATTGTCTAAACCAATTGAATTCCCAATTACCACTTCTAGCCCCCATGAGTGTACTAAATCAATAGCAGGTTTTAGATTATCATCGATGTTTTTTCTGGCAGTAGCTACTATTGCTATAGTATCGCCTTTTTGTAAACTAGGGGGAATTTTCATAAGTGTTTGGGCTTGAATGTTCGAAAATGACATCACAAAAATAAACAATACAAGTTTATAAAAAACAGCTTCCTGGATGATAGTGTGAAATCTCAAAATTAGATTATTTACAAATGTTTAGTCCTCATAACAAATATAGAATAACTATGTTGTTTTACGAATTGTTGTTACTATAATTATCTCACCACAATATCATCCAATTGCATTGTTGTAGTAATTCCGGTTGTGCCATTATATTCAAAAATGAAATAGCCGTTTCCGGATAAAGAATTGGGAATGGCATAAATACCACTATTTACAAACTCAGCTCCATAACCATCATTGTTTCCTGCAGAGATTTTAAATTTAGAAGTAATGTCAATTAAAATTGCTTGATCAACATTGTTGCCTGGTGCGTAGTCAGAAGTGTAATACACTTTCAAAGGATTTCCGTCATTGTACCCGTCTTTTGATTTAAATAAAAATTGATTCGCCTTGGTAAAATCGACTGGAATAATAAAATAAGTTTTTGAGCAGCCTGCATTATAAGCTGACATTTGTAAGTATTTGTTAGAACTAAATGTAGCTATATCCCAATATTTACTGCCAATTGCAGCATCGTTGATGTATTTTGGC
>NZ_JBJXDQ010000127.1:0-12268 GCF_046155325.1 Flavobacterium sp. | reverse complement strand
ATAAATGACACAAAAAAACACCCTAAAAACGAATTTTCAGGGTGTTTTAATATATTTATGAATTTGGTTTTTATAAGAACTCTCCGTGTTGAGAAATGTCTAATCCTAATTCTTCTTTTTCTTCACTTACTCTTAATGGTGTAATCAAATTAACAATAAAGAATAAAGCATAAGAAACTGTGAAAGCAAAAATAGATACAAGAACTAAAGCTTTTAATTGAATTAAAAATAAAGTAGCATCACCGAATATTAATCCTTGATTATCACCAACAATAGAGTTTACTGAATTTGAAGCAAAAACTCCAGTTAAAAGCATACCTACCATACCACCAACACCGTGACATGCAAATACATCTAAAGCATCGTCAATTTTACCTTTAGGGAATTTGCTTACTACAATGTTACTCACGAGTCCTGCAATAGCACCTATTGCAATCGCATGAGGAATAGAAACAAAACCAGCAGCAGGAGTAATAGCAACTAAGCCTACAACTGCACCAATACATGCACCCATTGCAGAAAGTTTGTGACCTAAAATTTTATCAATAAATACCCAAGCCATTGCAGCAGCAGCAGCAGCAACAGTTGTAGTTCCTAAGGCTTGAGCAGCAAGGCTACCAGCACCTACAGCAGAACCAGCATTAAAACCAAACCAACCAAACCATAATAATCCAGTTCCTAATAATACATAAGTAATACGAGCAGGATTCGCTTTTGGTACTTTTCTTTTACCTAAAAACATTGCACCAGCAAGTGCAGCCCAACCAGCACTCATGTGTACTACTGTTCCTCCAGCAAAATCTAGTACTCCCCATCCAAAAAAGATTCCATCAGGATGCCAAGTCATGTGACACAACGGAGCATAAACAAATAATATAAATAATACCATGAATAATAAATAAGCCCAGAAGCGAACACGCTCAGCAAAAGCTCCAGTAATTAAAGCTGGTGTAATGATTGCAAATTTTGCTTGGAATAAAGCAAACAATAAAAAAGGAATTGTTGGTGCTAATTCCCATGCTGTATTGGCACTTACTCCTTGGAAAAACAGGTTAGATGAAGGATCTCCAATAAAACCTCCTATTGAAGGTCCAAAACACATTCCAAATCCAATAACAACCCATAATACAGTAACAATTACCATAGCGATGAAGCTTTGTAATACGGTACTAATTACATTCTTTTTGCCTACCATTCCACCATAAAAGAATCCTAATCCAGGAGTCATCAATAATACTAGGGCAGTGGCCACAATCATCCATGCCGTATCTCCAGTGTCTAACTTTAGCTCAACAACATGTGCTCCTAAAGTTGTGCTTTCTGGAAATAAATAAATAGAAAAAATGGATAACACCAAAATTGTGATCAGAATCACACTTAAAATAATCTTTCGCATAGTTTTAAATTTTTAGTTTTTAATTTTGATAAAAGTAAATAATTCATTTCATAACCCCATAAAAAATGAGTTTCAAACAGTCATTTTTATCAAATCAATATTTTACCCCCTTTAATTTTAAAGGTATGTGATAATAGGTAGTTAAAATTAATAATTTATTAATGCTAGTTTTTGTTAAAATTGAATTAATATTTTGTAAATATTCTTGAAAGTCCGATTTTACTATCATTTTTATAAGTATAACGACATTTTTACTAAATATTTTTTAATGTTAAAGCAACGTTGTGCCAATTCCATTTAAATTAGAATAGGAAATGATGCCATTCGATAGGGTTATCCCAGTAGCAATATCTTCTGATAATAATAAGGTTCCATCCATATCTACAAAATCTAATTCAGGTAATAGATGGGCAATAGCTGAAATGCCTATAGTAGATTCCGTCATGCAACCCACCATGGTTTTCATGCCTAATTTTTTTGCATTTGCTATCATCCTTCTGGCAGGGGTAAGCCCTCCACATTTACCTAGTTTTATATTAACGCCATGAAAATGGTTGTGGCATTTTGAAACATCCTCTTCTTTAATACAACTTTCATCTGCTATGATAGGCAAAACAGAATGATTATAAACTTCTTTATGTCCTACCCAATTATCAGCTTTAAGTGGTTGTTCTAAAAATTCAACGCCTAGTTTTTTCAACTCAATGGCGTTGTTTATTGTTTCGGAAACCGACCAACCACAATTAGCATCAATCCTGAAAACCGCATCAGTGTGTTTTCTTAATTCGGTGACAATGGCGATATCTTCTCTGGTTCCCAATTTTATTTTATAGATCGGCCAGGGCAATTCTTTCATTTTTAGCACCATTTTTTCGATGCTGTCAATGCCAATTGTATAATCGGTTTTTGGATTGTTATGAATGGTGTATCCCCATAAATCATATAGTTTCTTTCCTTTTTTTCGAGCATATAAATCATTATAAGCCATATCTAGTGCGCAAAGCGCAAACAAATCATGTTGTAATAATGAATGTGCTTTACTCCAAAATTCTTCTGGAGTCTCATTTTCAATGCTTTCAATAAATAGTTTGATTTCTTCTATATTTAGTCTCATTGAATCGACAGTGTTATTATAATATAGATTAGACGTCGCTTCTCCAAAACCTGAGTAACCATCACTTTGTAATTCTACAATTAAATTAGGTTGGGTGCTATAAGAAAGTCTTGAAATTGTAAAAGTGTGTTTTAATTGAAGATCGAAGTTTCGAAGTATAACTTTCATGAAGGAGAATGGTTGAAATATTTAAACAATAATTTAAGACATAATTAATTCATCAAAGAAAATTATTATTTTCAAGATAAAATACAAAAGGTTTATTAAATTTAATTTTGAAAGTTTTTTTTTATTAAATTTAGATTTTTAAAATAATTATATGCTAGTTAAAGTTTTTGGAAGTGCCGTTTTTGGGGTCGAAGCGACAACAATTACAGTCGAAGTGAATATTGATAAAGGAATTGGGTATCATTTAGTTGGTTTGCCCGACAATGCTATAAAGGAAAGTAGTTACCGTATTGCGGCAGCGCTCAAAAACAATAGCTATTCCATGCCTGGAAAAAAAATAACTATTAACATGGCTCCTGCCGATTTGAGAAAAGAAGGTTCGACTTATGATTTAACGCTTGCTATTGGTGTTCTGGTGGCTTCCGCACAAATCAAAGCAGACGCGCTTGATCAATATATCATCATGGGGGAACTTTCGCTAGATGGCGGATTACAACCCATTCGTGGCGCTTTGCCCATTGCTATAAAAGCAAAAGAGGAGGGGTTTAAAGGCTTTTTTCTTCCGAAACAGAATGTAAAAGAGGCAGCAATCGTAACAGGTTTGGATGTTTATGGAGTAGAAAACATTCAGGAAGTTATTGATTTTCTAGAAGGAAAAGGAACTTTAGAACCAACTGTAATCGACACCAGAGCCGAGTTTTATAAAACCTTAGATTTCCCTGAATTCGATTTTAATGATGTTCGAGGTCAAGAAAGTATCAAACGATGTATGGAAATTGCTGCTGCGGGTGGTCATAATATAATTTTGATTGGGCCTCCGGGTTCAGGAAAAACTATGCTTGCCAAAAGATTACCCAGTATTTTACCTCCAATGACTTTGCGCGAAGCATTAGAAACTACTAAAATTCATAGTGTAGCCGGAAAACTCAAAGATGGCGGTTTAATGAATCAGCGACCGTTTCGAAGTCCACATCATACGATCTCAAACGTGGCCTTAGTTGGGGGAGGAAGTTATCCTCAACCAGGAGAAATTTCGATGGCACATAATGGCGTTTTATTCTTGGATGAATTACCAGAATTTAAACGTGATGTACTCGAAGTAATGCGCCAACCATTGGAAGACAGAGAAGTAACTATTTCCAGAGCGAAATTTACCGTGACCTATCCATCTTCATTTATGTTGGTGGCGAGTATGAATCCCAGTCCGAGTGGTTTTTTCAATGATCCCGATTCTCCTCAAACTTCTTCGCCACACGAAATGCAACGCTATTTGAGTAAAATTTCAGGGCCTTTATTGGATAGAATCGACATTCATATCGAAGTGACACCCGTTCCTTTCGAAAAATTATCCGAAGACCAAAAAGCAGAAAGTAGCGTCGATATTCGGAAACGAGTTACGGCTGCCCGTGAAATACAAACGGAACGGTTTATCCAAATGGAAAATGTGCATTACAATGCTCAAATGAATACCAAACACATTCGGGAATATTGTGCGCTGGATGAAGTTTCGAAGCAATTATTGAAAACCGCCATGGAACGCTTGAATCTTTCGGCACGAGCCTATGATAGGATTTTGAAAGTTGCCCGAACCATTGCGGATTTAGAAGCCGCACCCAAGGTTGTTTCAGCCCATATTGCCGAAGCCATTCAGTACAGGAGTTTGGACAGAGATGGTTGGTTGGGATAGAAATTGCAGATTTATGATTAACGATTTTTGATTTCAGATTTGTGTTGACCATTACGGTTGCGCCAGCCATAACTCTGAAGTAGGTTTTTCTTGGAGCTTTTTCCCGCTATCCGTTTCAATCTTTTTCTAAACCCTGTGAGGGTTTTAAACCCTCACAGGGTTTAGAAAAAGGATTTTCTCCCGAAGTTTCGGGACTATCGGGGCTAGGAATTAGCTTGAAGAGAACGAATGAATTTTAAATTATCGTTTAGTAGAAATTTTTGCTTTTTGAATTATTGCGCTTGCACTCTTGTATTTCTTTCTAAAAAAACTTTACGATGACTCCATAGTCTGGCTGAAATGCAATCGGTTCCACTTGTCCGACGAGGCGGATTCAACAGGGGTTTCATTGTTCGTGCTGCGCACGCAACTAAACTCTGGCTGTTGTGTGTTCGCTATTTATTTTTTTAATCGTTAATTCTATTTTTAATATCCATTCTTTCATGCAAAATTCTCACAACTTCCATTTCTGTATTTTCATCTTTCTTGCAAAACAGTATATGCGATTTCACTTTTGAATATCGATAATCTTTTCGAATGCTTCCAAAATCTTTAGTTGTTTCAAAGTTTTCTGTCACAAATTCTATTTCGTCCATTATCAAATTATAATATCGGTTTGCTTGTTCAACTGACCAATTTTCGGCTGTGTAAATCCAAATAGTATTTAAATCGTCTAATGCTTTTTCGCTAATGATATATTCCGCCATTACTTTTGGAAGTTTTCGTTTAAGCGTTTTAGATTTTCTGTTCTGTTAAAATTTCGAATTTTTTCGCTTTTTTCTCCGAGTTCTAATTCTGAAATTAAAGATTTAGTTTGAATTTCTTCCTGTTCAAAATGTCTCAAAGCAGTCCTAATAACCTCGCTAACAGAATTATATTTTCCAGTTGCTATTTGTCCGTTGATAAAACTCTCGTAATATTCTCCAATTAATATTGATGTATTTCGTGCCATAATTTTATATTTTAACAAATATACCAATTTATGGTATTCTGATATAAATTTTAGATTATTTTTTTTGGTTTTCTGTTGCTCGAAAGTATCGCGCAACGTCAGTATTTGAAAAACTCTATGCTGTGCGAAGCTTCCCGACTTCGTACCCATTACTATATTCCATTCTTATTTGAGCACCCTTTTTTCCTGTGTTTGTTGATTGTTATCATTGCAAAGATATGAGACTTCGCAGAGCAATCCCGATTATATTTTGTGGTTATAAGATACTAATACTTCGCGGAGCGGGGTTTTCTTTTTCGGCTACGCCTTCAAAGAAAACCCCGAAGGGGAAGAAACGCCATCAACTTCGTTGTGAAACTTTAAAATTAAGGCTTTATAAAATTCTGTATTTGCTTATTAAGTTCTTCTGCTTTTTGTTCTGCCTCTTTTATTGGGAGCCCAATCTTCATTCCCGGTCTTTTGTGCCCAGTTTGAGTTAGCCATGCGTCTTTCATTATTTCTTGGCGTTTCTCGACAAGTCTAAGAATCGTATCTCCATTTTGATAAGCTAACAATGCTTCTTTCATATTATTAGCTTTGGCTAGTTCTTTTTCTCCAAGTGACAAAAGTATTTGTTTTGCAATAATAAAATGTCCAATTTCGTTTGGGTGTATCCCATCTTTTGCATAGCTAAAGGATGAATCTACCTCACGTTTATCTTCTATATATTTTTTCATAGGCCAGTGAATATCTATTACGTTCAAATTGGATGAATAACGTAAACTAATCAACCAATCTGAATAAATATCGAGAACATTAGCATAAGCCTTTCCTTTTCTTTCATCATACATTGGTGTTGTTATATGAATAATAGAAGCTCCACTTTTTAATACTTGGTCGTGTAACCAGTCAATTCCTTCTCTATATTTTTTAAAACGCTCATTATCAAATGGCATATAAACTCCATCATTCATGCCATAACAGGCAAATACGAAATCAGGTTTTGTTTGGGTAAGAACTCTCTCTAACCTTTCATGTAAATCAGGACGTGGAAACTTGCCGCCAGCATGTCCAGGTTCTGATAGTCCCGATACTGTTTCACTCGGCAAACCAACATTAATAATTTCAATATGACGCGAAGGATATTTAACAGTCAGATAAGCATCTATATAGGAAATATATTTTCCCCCATAAGTAATGCTGTTACCTAAGAAAACAATCCGTTTGACACTATCAGGTATTTTGTACGGTTGGGAAAAAATTTGGATTTGAAATCCAATTATAGCAATTAATAGGAATGTTATTCGTTTCATTTTTAATTTTTTTATTTATTATATACTCTGTTACTACAAATTTTGCAACCTTAGGGTTGTGCCTAATATCAATCTGATAAAAAACTAAAATCAGCCTCTTGAGAATCTTATATTTGAGTTTTCCTTTTTGTTAGCCCTCCGAATACTTTCTAAATTTGAAGAGGTTTTTTCACAGACCAACTGCAGTTCGTCTAAAAACCTCCGTTTGTTTTTAAATTGGATTTAAGATTAAGTAAATATAGTAGATTTAAACTACAAAAAGACACTTTTTTTCCAAGACAATCATTTGTTTTCACAAATAATAATACCTAATAAAGCCCTAAAATAGTGGCTAATAACAAGAAAAAACAAATCCAGTCTTATAAGATTCTGTTGGTTCCGTAGATGAATTTCATTCTCTAATTTACAAAAAAAAGAGGACACTAAATCCTCTTGATATTCTCTCTAAAATTTTTACGATAACTCCATAGTGTTGACGGCAGGCACTCCGGTTCCACTTGTCCGACGAGGCGGATTCAACCGGGGTTTCACTGTTCGTGCTGCGTACGCAACGAAATTTTGGATGTTTAGTTGTTGTACTTTATTTAGCGGTTAATTTAGACCTTCTTTCTTCGTAATATTTTTTTAATTCTGCGAAGTTCATATCTTTTATTTCATTACTAATTTGGTCACGAACATCACGCATAAAACGTACAGCTTTAAATCCTTTAATTGCTTTTTCTTTAGTTTTCATAATTTATAATTTCTTTAGGTGAACGTATGTCAATTGTTGAATATCCTAGTTTAATGTTTACTGCATTGTAACCCCGAATTCTCATCACGTTTACAATATGTTTAAAATTCCAACTTACTAAAATATCTGCTTTGAATATTGTCGCCAAAGCAATATGAAAACAATCTTCACGACTTGTTTTTCCAACTACATTTTCGATAATATATGCGTCTCCCAGCATTACTGCTTCTTCGGTTAATTCAATTCTTGTTTTATTTTCGTTTGGAATTGTGTTTAATAATTCTCTAACTTTTTCGGGTGCATTAATTAATTCATCTTCTGTTACTGTTGAATAAATAACGTGAAATTCATTATTTAATATACTTTGGAATAATAATTTTGTTTCTTGCTCAAATTCCACATCAAAATATCCTCCAATTACTGAAGTGTCAATATATAAGCTTAATTTTTTAGTTTTCATTAATCAAAATTAGTCAAAATTTTTTTTAATTTCTTCTTTATAGCAGTTTTTAATATTTTTAGCAATCTTTATTGCCAAAATGTAATGCACGGATATTTAGGCGGTAGCCAAATCTCTAGTTCCTGTAAAAATTAAATTATGGGTAAGGTATTTTTTGCCCAAAAGTGACGGAAAACACTGAAAAACCAAGTTTGAATCACTCCACAAAAAAAGAGGACACTAAATCCTCTTGATATTCTCTCTAAAGTTTTTACGATAAGTACATAGTTCCTTCCAGTGACCGGTTCCACTTGTCCGACGAGGCGGATTCAACCGGGGTTTCATTTTTCGTGCTGCGCACGCAACGAAATCCTAGCTTTAATGTGTGGTTCGTTTAGATTTTATTCTTCAAATCCATCATTCCATGCAAGACTCTTGCAATTTCAATTTCATTTTTTACAATTTCCTGATAGAAAATAATATGCTCACCACATTTGTAGCCAAGTAGATTTTCAGAAATACTAGTATATGATTTTCCAAGTTGCGGATTATTTGCTAAATCCATACAAGAAGCCATAATAAGATTATAATATTTCTCCGCTTGATTTTCCGACCATTCCTCAGCTGTATAATCCCAGATTTCTATTAAATCATCAAGAGCTCTATTGGTAAAACTAAATTTTGCCATTTACTTTTTTCTTGCCTTTAATGATTCCAAGAATTTATTAGGTTCAAAATCTTTTGCGATTCCACTATCAATTCCTTCTTGTATAGCTTTTCGCAATGCTATAACTCGATTTTCTTCTTCTTCTAATAAGCGAAGTCCAGCTCTAATAACTTCACTAGCGTTTGTAAATCTTCCATCTCTGATAGTATGTTCGATAAAACTTTCAAAATGATTACCTAAAGATATTGAAGTATTGCGTCCCATAAGTTTAATTTTTTGTAAAGTTACCAAAAAATGGTAACGCTCCAAATTTCATATTATTTATTTTCTGGTTTTTTCGGTCAAAATTACTGCCAACGTTTCGCTGCTTTGAGATGGCTGGAAGTTCGTAACCGCTCAATTTTCGGCTTTGCAGAAACTTGATGCGGAACGCTAATTCCACTAAATTCCAGCTATATCAAAATGGCTGTTGGCAGTAGTGTATGTTACTTCCAATATTTTTCAATTAATTCTAATATTTTATCACGGTCAATTAAGTAAACACAACCTCTAAATTGTTGTGGTATTTTATGAATTATTTTCTCTTTTGCATTATCAGTAAAATGTCCACTAATTACAATTATAAATGTCGAAATATTTCTTGATTCATTTGCAGAAATTTCATAGTAAGGCATTGCAAAAGCGTCATTTAATTGACCTATTATTTCATCGATTTGAGCATTAACATTACCTCTTAAATTTCCAGCTTTAGCTTGAATTGCAAAATGTCTTAAATTTCCAAATTTCGTAATTTCTGAAAAAGTAAAATCTTTTCCATATTCACGAATACCATGACTAAATCTTACATCAATAAAATCCATTTTTCTTAAAAGAGGAAAAATAATATCTGTACAAAATAATTTTTCGTCAGTCTCATATTCTTTTCTCCAAACTGCTCCTGAAAGAATTAATTCTGTTTTTCTAATCATTTCTTTTAGTAGAGAAGAATATTTTTCAATTACTTCGCTAAATAAAAATTCTCCTTCAATTTCACATGATATTTCTAAATGTTTCCAATCATCTTCTATTTCTAGAGATTCAGGGTCAAAATTAAATTCAAAAGAATCTTTTACTACATCAGCTAATGTAACAAGTAATGTAGAAAGTCCATATTTACCTTCCCAATACTTGTTAGGTTGTCTGCAAGCAAATACAAGAATAATTTTGTTCTCTGATTTATAGAATTCTATGTCGTAAAATAAATAAGTCCCAAAAGCATCTGAACTATGAGATTGAACCAATAAATTTTCTACAAAGGTTTCTGTCGAAAAAGAAAGATTCATCAATTCTTGTATGTCAACGTCCCAAGTATAGAGATTTTTAAATTCATCAATTTCGTATACTTTACCTTTAAAATGGAGTTCACTTTTTGATTCGTCTATTTTCATTTTTTAGTTTTTTTCGGCAACATTACTGCCAACTTGTATATACTCGCTACAAAGTAGCGACTATCTACCCAATTTTGGGTGTATACTCGCTACTTTGTAGCGGATACTCTTTTTTGCTGCCAAACCTATTCTCAGCTTGACAAACTGGTTTTCTCCAACAGGAGAAAAAATAGAAAAAATAATATAAATTAAGCCCGAAACCCGCCATTTCTGCAAACTGCTGTTGGCAGATCGGTTGTGTTTTTTAATTTCAGTTTTTTTACCAAATGTATTCTTTGATTTTCCGTGTTTTTAGTTTTAAATATTTAGCTCAACTTTCCATTTTCCACATTCAAGTTTCATTTTCCGTCTCAATTCTGTACAACTTTATTGTCAGTTTTTGAGTAAAAAAAATCGTTAATGTTTTTTTCTTTACTATTTTGTTTGCTTTAATTCAACTTTCTTATTGTCAATAAATAGCCGACAACTTACGGTAAAAAATCCTGAAATATTAGTTTTAATATTCAATTTCACACCATTTTTATCAGTTAAACTTCCAGTCAAATTACTTGGTGTAATAAAACTTAATTGTTCATCTTGCAATTCATTATTCACAAAGAGTTTTTCCCCACTAAACCAACTATTAGTTACTCTTATTTCGTTGTCATCATAATTTACAATCCATTCACTTTTCATATTTTGTTTGTTTAAGATTTCTATTTTCTGCTTTTTTGGTCAACTGTCTGCCAACTAGTATATAGGCGAAACAAACTTTCGTATATACACCTAAATTAAGGTAGATTGGCGAAGGTTTGTTTCGCTTTTTGCTTTTTCAAATATATTGTTTAATTTCTTACAAATCATCAAAAGAACTTTTAATTAATTAATATTTTTCGTACTTATTTATGTGTATTTTTAAGTAGTTTATAAGCGCTTCATTGGGTACTAAAAACATAGCGTTGGAGCATGACCATGAGAATCAGGCTTAAGTAAGCTGAGGTGAAAAAAGAGTCTATAAAGAAATAGACCTTGTTTTATAAATTTTGAAAAAGAAGTTCTTAAGGAACAAAAACCGGGTACAATAGCCCCGATAGTCCCGAAATTTCGGGAGGAAATCCTTTATGCCCTGTCAGGGTTTTGAACCCTGACAGGGCATAAAGATTGTAGTGGATAGCGGGACACGAGCAAAGCGAACTGACGAAGTAAATAAGTTCTTAAGAACCGAAAATGTCTTGCTCCTAAAAAATAATAAAAACTAACTATCTATTAGAACGCCTATCGTTATTTTGTTGAGTACGTCTCGGGCCAAAGCTGTTATTGCTGCTTCGATTTGTAGTATCTGTTTTGGGTTGTCGAGGAGTTGAATTGCGTTGCTGTCTGCCTTGTCCTTGTTTGATGGGTTCTGTTGATGCGTTAGGATCGGGCTCGAAACCTTTGATGTTTTCTTTTGGTAATTTCAAACCTACTAATTTTTCGATATCACGTAAAAAAACAGTTTCGTCTGGACTAAACAACGAAATGGCTTCGCCACTGGCTCCAGCACGACCAGTTCTACCAATGCGGTGTACGTAATCTTCAGGAATATTGGGCAATTCAAAATTAACTACGTGCGGCAATAATGGAATATCCAAACCTCGAGCGGCAATATCTGTAGCGACCAAGGCGGTTAGGCTTCCGTCTTTGAAACTGGCTAAGGCTTTGGTTCGTGCCCCTTGACCTTTGTTTCCGTGGATTGCTGCTGCTTTGATACCAGCACTAATCATACTTTCGGTCAATTTGTTAGCACCTTGTTTGGTTCGGGTAAATACTAAAATCTGTTTCCAGTTGCCTTCGGTAATTAATTTAATTATCAGTTCCGTTTTTTTCTCTTTGGCACAAGGATATACTTTTTGGATAATGGCCTCAACGGTGGTGTTTTCGGGTGTGGCTTCGACCTGAACGGGATGGTGCAAAATGCCCATTGCCAAGGTTTTGATCTCTCTTGAAAAAGTGGCAGAGAACATTAAATTTTGCCTTTTCGGTGGCAATACTTTCATGATACGTTCGATATCGCGCAAAAAACCCATGTCTAGCATTCTATCTGCTTCATCCAAAACTAGAATCTCCACCTTAGAAAGCGATACCAAACCTTGATTTTGCAAATCGATTAATCGACCTGGAGTTGCTACTAAAATATCGACACCTTGACGCAATTGAGCTACTTGTGGATTTTGGTTTACACCTCCAAAAATTACGGCGCTGCGTATATCTACAAACTCACTATATTCTTTTATATTCGCTAATATTTGAGCGGCTAATTCTCGTGTTGGTGTTAAGATCAAGGCACGAATAGGTCTTTGTCGCAACTGTTGACCTTGTGATAATATTTGTAAAAT
>NZ_JBJXDQ010000126.1:0-18942 GCF_046155325.1 Flavobacterium sp. | reverse complement strand
TGATTAAAAAATAACACAAGTAAAATTTCTTTAAATAGAAAGCCTCTTCAGCAATGAAGGGGCTTTTTTTTGCAATAGTTTTTCTAGAATGGAGTCTGTTGTAAAGGTATCATTACTCTTTTTTGTTGTTTTAACGAGTTTTATGGTGCTTCAACGAAAATATTTTCAGGTAACGAATGCTTGGATTAGTTTTGACCTCAGATAAGAGATATATTATTTGTCTCTCTAAAAAAAACGAACCATGAATCAATTTTCAAAACAAAACGACAACAAAAAAACATCTAGCATTTTAGTTCTGTTTGTTTTACTTTTATTGTCTAATGTTTCGGTTTTTGGTCAAACAATTGCTGGAAAAAGCACGGATTCAAATACTACTATCGAAAATAATCTTGTAGAAAAAGAAGCTACTTCAAACACTTCTAATATGAATTTTGTGATTTGGTTCATGGGATCAAAACAAAATCCAAGCACGACAATTATTCCAGCAGGCGAAAATACAAGAAAACAATTTATGACTTCTGGATTAGCTCCAAACCGTTTGTTAATCAAAGCTTTTTTGAAAAAAGCGGTAAACTTCGAAGTGGCTACAACTTAATTCAAACTAAAATAAAATCATAAAAAAAGCTAATCGTTACGATTAGCTTTTTTGTTTTATAAATGTTTATATTATTCAAATTCTGATGTAAAGAATAATTGTACGTTAGGATATTTATTTTGTGTCATTTGTATCGTAAAGTCCGAATCAGCCAAGAAAACTAATTGACCATATTTATCATGGGCTAAGAATTTTTGTTTAATTCTTCGGAATTCTTTAAACTCCTCACTTTTTGGATCGTTTGGTTTTACCCAACAGGCTTTATGCACTGGAAAATTTTCATAGGTACATTTGGCCCCATATTCGTGTTCTAAGCGATATTGAATCACTTCGTATTGAAGTGCGCCAACTGTCCCGATGATTTTTCGGTTATTCATTTCAAGTGTAAACAATTGCGCTACTCCTTCATCCATCAACTGGTCTACTCCTTTGTCTAACTGTTTGGATTTCAACGGGTCGGCATTGTTAATGTATCTAAAATGTTCTGGAGAAAAACTCGGAATACCTTTAAAACTCATGATTTCGCCTTCGGTCAAGGTATCTCCAATCTTAAAATTACCAGTGTCGTGTAATCCTACGATGTCACCAGGGTAAGAAATATCAACAATTTCTTTCTTTTCGGCAAAAAAGGCATTCGGACTCGAGAATTTTAAATTTTTCTTTTGGCGAACATGGTAATAGGGTTTGTTTCTTTCGAAAGTTCCAGAAACAATTTTTATAAATGCCAGTCTATCTCTGTGTTTGGGGTCCATATTGGCGTGAATTTTAAAAACAAATCCACTCATTTTCTCTTCTTTTGGGTCTACCAATCGAGTTTCAGAATCTTTAGCTCTAGGCGATGGCGCTATTGCAACGAAACAATCTAGAAGTTCGCGAACGCCAAAATTATTCAATGCCGATCCAAAAAACACAGGTTGCAATTTACTGTCTAAATAGTCTTGACGGTCAAATTTCGGATAGACTTCGTCAATTAATTCGAGCTCTTCTCGAAGTTTTTCGGCAGGTTTTTGTCCAATTATTTTTTCTAGTTCTGGGTTTTTTACATCCGAAAAAGCAATCGTTTCTTCAATATTTTTTCGACTGTCACCACTAAACATATTAATATTTTGTTCCCACAAATTATAAATACCTTTAAAATCATATCCCATTCCTATTGGAAAACTTAGGGGAGTGACAGTTAAGCCTAGTTTTTGCTCCACCTCGTCCATTAGGTCAAAGGCATCTTTTCCTTCGCGATCTAATTTATTAATAAAAACGATGATTGGAATTTTTCGCATTCTGCATACTGCAACTAACTTTTCAGTTTGCTCTTCCACACCTTTTGCCACGTCAATAACAACAATTACGCTATCGACAGCGGTAAGAGTTCTAAAAGTGTCTTCGGCAAAATCCTTGTGACCTGGAGTATCTAGAATGTTTATTTTTTTTTCATTATAAATAAAAGCTAATACCGATGTTGAAACCGAAATTCCTCTTTGGCGTTCAATTTCCATGAAATCGCTCGTAGCTCCTTTTTTGATTTTGTTATTCTTTACTGCGCCAGCTTCCTGAATAGCACCTCCAAAAAGGAGTAGTTTCTCAGTTAGGGTAGTTTTTCCAGCATCGGGATGCGAGATAATTCCAAAAGTTCTTCTTCTTTGTATTTCTTCTAAAAAAGCCATATTTGTATAAATAGTTTGCAAAAGTACTATTTAAAAACACCAATCAAAAAAAATAGTCTTGCATTCTAGTTATATTATGAAAAGCAATTTCGTTGCTTTTTTACTATGAATGAATTGAATATTATAAAATATCTTTAGTACTTTGACTTAAGGGTTTTATTTTTAACAAATTATAACGTTTTCGTTAATAACATTCATTATTTTTAGTAAATCATTATTGTTGTATACAATATCTTTGTGCTTCAAAAAATATTAATTATTTATACCAAACAGACTTGTTTGGTTCAACATTTAAAACAAGAAAAATGAGTATTATTATCAAGATTCACGCAAGACAAATTTTCGATTCAAGAGGAAACCCAACAATAGAGGTTGATGTAGTAACAGAGAACGGTGTTTTAGGAAGAGCTGCAGTTCCTTCTGGTGCTTCAACAGGAAAATTTGAAGCGGTAGAATTGCGAGATGGCGGAAAAGCATTTCTTGGAAAAGGAGTTTTAAAAGCGGTTGAAAATGTAAATACAAAAATTGCTGAAGAGTTAGTAGGGATTTCTGTTTTTGAACAAAACTTGATTGACCAAACTATGATAGATTTAGACGGAACACCTAATAAAGCAAATTTAGGAGCAAATGCTATTCTTGGCGTTTCACTAGCTGCTGCCAAAGCTGCTGCAAATGAATTAGGATTGCCTTTATACCGATATATTGGTGGTGTTTCTGCAAACACATTACCAGTTCCTATGATGAATATTATCAACGGAGGTTCACATTCTGATGCGCCAATTGCTTTTCAAGAATTTATGATTTTCCCAGTAAAAGCCACTACTTTTTCACATGCCATGCAAATGGGTACTGAAATTTTTCACAGTCTTAAAAAAGTATTACACGATCGAGGTTTGAGTACTGCCGTAGGTGATGAAGGTGGTTTTGCACCTAATTTAGCTGGAGGAACAGAAGATGCTTTAGATACAATTAAATTAGCAGTAGAAAAAGCAGGCTATACTTTTGGTGATGAAATTATGGTTGCCTTAGATTGTGCTTCTTCAGAGTTTTATGTTGATGGAAAATATGATTATTCTAAATTTGAAGGACCAACAGGAAAAATAAGAACATCTGCTGAGCAAGTTGATTATTTAGCGGAATTAGCAGCAAAATATCCAATTATTTCTATTGAAGATGGAATGGATGAAAATGACTGGGATGGATGGAAATTACTTACTGAAAAAATTGGGCATAAAACCCAATTAGTAGGGGATGATTTATTTGTTACTAATGTAGAGCGTTTGTCAACGGGTATTGAAAAAGGGATTGCCAATTCAATTTTGGTAAAAGTAAACCAAATTGGAACTTTAACTGAAACAATTGCTGCAGTAAACATGGCTAAAAATGCTGGATACACCTCGGTAATGTCTCATCGTTCAGGTGAAACTGAGGACAATACCATTGCAGATTTAGCTGTAGCATTGAATTGTGGACAAATAAAAACAGGTTCTGCTTCACGTTCTGACCGTATGGCAAAATACAATCAATTGTTAAGAATTGAAGAAGAATTAGGAATAACCGCTTATTTTCCTGGTAAAAATGCATTTAAGATAAAATAAACATATATTTTTTATTAAAAAGCCATTTACGTAAAGTAAATGGCTTTTTTTTTGTTTTTTAACATTTTCATTGCGAATTTCATTTTTTAATTCCATTGAAATAGTCTATTTTTGAAAAATTATTTTATAAAAGATTTATTTCAAAATACACTATGTCAAAAACAGCAATACTAGAGATTGAAGGTAAAAAATATGAGTTTCCAATATACGTTGGTACCGAAAACGAAATGGCTATAGATATTAGTAAACTGCGTGATTTAACAGGTGCGGTTACGATGGATCAGGGATATAAAAATACGGGAGCTTGTAAAAGTGAAATTACTTTTTTAGATGGTGAAGAAGGTATATTGCATTACAGAGGATATTCTATAGAAGAATTAGCTGATAAAGGAAATTTTCTTGAAGTTTCTTACCTTTTAATTTTCGGAGAGTTGCCTACAGTTGCTGAACTGAAAGATTTTGAAGAGCATATTAGAAGATATACCTTGGTCAACGAAGAGATGAAAAACATCATTGATGGTTTTCCTAAAACTGCTCATCCGATGGGAGTTTTAGCCGCTTTGACTAGTGCATTAACTGCATTTAATCCAAAATCGGTAAATCCAGAAAACAAAGCTGAACTATACGAATCGGTTTGTAAAATCATGGGTAAGTTTTTAGTGATTGCTACCTGGACTTATAGAAAAAGCATGGGGTATCCTTTGAATTACTATAACAACACTTTAGGGTATGTTGAAAATTTCATGAACTTGATGTTTGAGTTACCGACAGAGCCTTATAAAGCGAATCCACTTGTAACCGAGGCACTTGATAAATTATTTATTCTTCATGCTGATCACGAACAAAATTGTTCTACTTCAACAGTAAGAATGGTGGGTTCGTCACATGCGGGATTATTTGCTTCTATATCTGCTGGAGTTTCGGCACTTTGGGGGCCACTTCATGGTGGTGCAAACCAAGCTGTTCTTGAAATGCTTGAAGAAATTCATGCGAACGGAGGCGATGCCGCTAAATATATGGATAAAGCCAAAGATAAAAATGATCCTTTTAGACTAATGGGTTTTGGACATCGAGTGTATAAAAATTTTGATCCAAGAGCCAAAATCATCAAAAAAGCCGCCGATGATGTTTTGAAAACACTGGGTGTTGATGATCCAATTTTGGATATTGCTAAAAAATTAGAAGCATTAGCTTTAGCAGATGAGTACTTTGTGTCTCGAAAATTATATCCTAATGTAGATTTCTATTCCGGAATTATTTACCGTGCATTAGGAATCCCAACCGATATGTTTACTGTAATGTTCGCTATAGGCAGATTGCCAGGTTGGATAGCGCAATGGAAAGAAATGCGATTAAACAAAGAACCGATAGGAAGACCTCGACAAATCTATACAGGGTATACTCTGAGAGAGTTTAAGGAAGTTGACAAACGATAAAAGATAAAAAAAGCCTCGCAAAATGCGAGGCTTTTTTTATCTTTGACCAAAGCTAAAAAAAAATGCTGCGATTAAATATCAATAACGAAACTTCTAGGCTTCAAGCAGTAGTTTTGGGTTCAGCTATTAGTAACGGACCCACTCCAAAAGTAGAAGAAGCGTATGACCCTAAGTCGCTAGAGCATATTGTGGCAGGAACGTATCCTGTAGAGTCGGATATGGTGATTGAAATGGAAGCTTTCAATCAAGTTTTTTTTAAATATGGAGTTACCGTATACCGTCCAAAATTAATTGAAGATTACAATCAAATTTTTGCTAGAGATATAGGATTTGTAATTGGTGATGTTTTTATTAAATCAAACATTCTACCCGATAGAGAAAGAGAATTAGATGCTATTCAATATGTAATAGACCAAATAAATCCAGCAAAGGTGTTGCGTCCTCCTGCAAATGTTCATATTGAAGGGGGCGATGTGATGTTGTGGAATGATTATATTTTTATTGGCACTTATAAAGGAAGTGATTATGCCAATTATATTACAGCCAGAACGAATCTTGCAGGAGTTCAATACATCAAAGATTTGTTTCCTGATAAAATTGTTAAAGAATTTGATTTGGTGAAGTCAAAAATAGAAGCTCGAGATAATGCACTTCACTTAGATTGTTGCTTTCAACCTGTTGGAACAAATAAAGGAATCATTTATAAAAGAGGTTTTCGTGAAGAGGCCGATTATCTTTTTTTAGTGAATCTTTTTGGTGTTGCAAATCTTTTTCATATTACCCGAAAAGAAATGTATAATATGAATTCTAATGTATTTTCGATAGATACTAATGTTGTTGTTTCGGAAAGAAAATTTAAAAGGCTCAACAACTGGTTGCGAGAAAATGGATTTGTTGTTGAGGAAATTCCTTATGCCGAAATTGCCAAACAAGAAGGATTGTTACGTTGTTCTACGTTGCCTTTGATTAGGAGTTAAGAAAAGTTGTAGGTTGTAGGTTTTAAGTTGTGTTGGTATTAAATGTTTTTATTTGAATATAGAAGTATGAAGAGTTACAAAGATTTAGAAGTTTTTAGTTTGGGTTTAGAGTTGTTTTATAAAAGCCTTTCTTATTCTTTAAAATTACCAAAATACGAGATGTATGAACTGGGTAGTCAATTGAGGAGATCCTCTGATTCGGTTCCTATCAATATTGTAGAAGGATACGGTAGAAAAAAATACAAAGCTGATTTTGTGAAATTTCTAACCTATTCTTACGCCAGTTGTTTAGAAACAGTTTTTCATGTTGAAAAAATAGCTAAATTATATCCAGATATTATAGAAAATGAGTAGGAATTCATTTCCAAATACAATGAACTAAGCGCTAAAATTTATAATTTTATAAAGTACGTTGAATAAAATTGGAAATCATAACTTTCAACCCAAACAACTTAAAACCTATAACCTATAACCCACAACTAAAGAAATGAACCAAACAACAAACTCAATTCTAATGATTCGTCCTTTTGCATTCAGAATGAATGAACAAACTGCTGTAAATAATTATTATCAAAAAGTATTCGATAATTTGCTCCCAGCAACTGTCAATGCCAAAGCTCAAGAAGAGTTTGATACATTTGTAAACAAATTAAGAGCCGTTGGGATTGATATAATTGTTGTTAATGATTCAACAGATACAGATACTCCAGATAGTATTTTCCCAAATAATTGGATTTCATTTCATGAAAATGGAGATGTAGTTTTTTATCCAATGTTTGCAGAAAATCGTAGGTTAGAGCGTCGCGAAGATATATTAGATATTCTAGAAGACAACGGATTTGTTATTAATGAAATAATGGATTACACCACTGCCGAAGCCGATGGTTTCTTTCTTGAAGGTACTGGGAGTATTGTATTAGATAGGGAAAATGCAAAAGCATATTGTGCTTTGTCGCCTCGAGCTGATGAAGAATTGTTTATAGAATTTTGTGAGGATTTTGAATTTTATCCGGTGTTATTTGAAGCTTTTCAAACAGTAGATAAAGAACGAAAATTGATTTATCATACCAATGTAATGATGTGTATTGGAGATACTTTTGCAGTTATTTGTGCTGATTGTATCGATGATAAAAAAGAGCGTAAAATGGTTTTGGATAGTTTGAAGGGTGACGATAAAGAAGTAATTCTTATTACTGAGGAACAAGTTAATAATTTTGCTGGAAACATGCTGGAATTAAAAGGAGCGAATGATAGAAGGTATTTGGTAATGAGTTCTTCTGCTCATAAATGTCTTACTAAAAAACAAATTGCCCAACTCGAGGAGCATGTTACCATTTTAAGTTCTAGTCTTGATACAATTGAAGCCTGTGGCGGAGGAAGTGCTAGATGCATGATGGCTGAGATTTTCCTACCAAGAGAAAATTAGTAAGCCATTTCTTTTTTTGTATTTTTGTCAAATGAAAAATAAAAAAACCTTGGTTCTTGGAGCATCTACAAAGCCAGAAAGATATTCGTTTAAAGCCATTACGCTTCTTGTCGAAAAAGGACATTCGGTTTTGGCAATTGGGCAAAAAGCAGGAGAAGTCGCTGGTGTAAAAATTCAAACAAAAGCTATTCCTTTAAAAAATATTGATACAATAACTTTGTATTTAAATCCTTTACGTCAAAGAGATTATTATAATTATATTGTGGAGTCAAAACCAAAACGAGTAGTTTTTAACCCAGGAACAGAGAATCCTGAATTTTATCAGTTATTAGAATTAAATGCTATAAAAGTGGATGTGGCATGTACCCTAGTTTTGTTGACCACAAATCAGTATTAATTTTGTAAAGCTTCCAGTCTTTTAAAGGCTGGAAGCTTTACATATTACTTTTATATTTATGGAATTTTCATCAAAACTTTTAGAAAAAGCAGTAAACGAAATGGCTCAATTACCCGGAATAGGTAAAAGAACCGCATTGCGATTGGTTTTGCATTTATTAAAACAACCTAAGGAGCAAACAGGATTTTTAGCACAATCGCTAACGACAATGCGAGAAGAAGTGAAGTTTTGCAAAAGTTGTCATAACATTTCGGATGCCGAAGTGTGCGAAATTTGTATTAATTCTAAAAGAAATCATCAAATTATTTGTGTTGTTGAAGATATTCGTGACGTTATGGCTATAGAAAATACAGGTCAGTTTAGGGGTATTTATCATGTTTTAGGTGGAAAAATCTCTCCAATAGATGGAGTTGGTCCAAGTCAATTGAATATTAATACATTGGTCGAAAAAATAAAATCAGAGTCAGTATCTGAAATTATTTTTGCTTTGAGTTCTACCATGGAAGGGGATACCACTAATTTTTATATTTATAAACAAATCCAAGATTTTGATATTATTACTTCAACTATTGCCAGAGGTATTTCTGTAGGTGATGAACTTGAATATGCAGATGAAGTTACTTTAGGTAGAAGTATATTGCAACGAGTACCTTTTGAAAAGTCTTTGAAAAATAATTAATTGTATAAAAAATACCTATATTTTTAAATTGTAAAATGAAAAGCTATATTTGTTACAAAAATATTAAAATGAATATACCATTAACTTATTTATGGACAGGCGTTATTTTGCTATTAACCTCTTGTGATGTTAGTCAAGATATGATTTATCTTCAAAAAAAAGAAGGTAAAGAAGTAGCGACTTCTATAAATTCTATACAATCTAAACAATATCGATTACAAATAAACGACGTAGTTAGCATAACAATAAAAGCAATTGATCCTAAATTGGTTTCTATTTTTAACCCGACAAATCAAGGAGAAGTTGGAAAATCTGAGTCAGACTTATATTTTAATGGATTTAAAATTGATGATCATGGAAATATTAGAATTCCAGTTTTAGGCGAAATAAATATAATTGGTTTTACTGTCGAGGAAGTTAGAGATAAAATCGAAAATAGATTATTAGCTGAGTATTTTAATAAAGAGGCAAGTCTTTTTGTAACGGTAAAATTAGCAGGATTTAAATATACAATGGTTGGGGAAGTTGGATCAATTGGTACAAAAAATGTTTTTCAAGACCAAGTAAATATTATAGAAGCTATTGCAAATGCGGGCGATATAAATAAGGCAGGAAATAGAAAAGCAGTAACTATTATTCGTCAATCACCTACAGGAATAGAAATGCATGATATTGACCTTACGGATATTAATGTTATGAAATCACCTTATTATCAATTACAACCCAATGATTATATTTATGTTAAGCCACTCAAAAAGAATACTTGGGAATCTTTTAAGACAGGAATGGAAGGTTTTTCATCTATTGTTACATTAATAACACTTGGTACAACAGTTTATTTACTGTTTAAAAAATAATAATAACAAAAATGTTAGATATAAAAGATTTTTCGATTTTTGAAAACCAATCAGGATTTGATTTCAAAAGTTTTTTAATTAAAATTGCTAGTTATTGGCGTTGGTTTATTATTAGTTTAATTATCACGTATTCTATTGCATATCAAGTAAATATTCGAAAGGAAAAGGTTTTTGCAATGGATACTCTTATTGCCGTTAAAGAAGAAAACAATCCTTTTTTTACTTCAAATACTAGTTTAGTTTTTAATTGGGGAGGCACATCCGATCAAGTTCAATCTATTACTACAACATTGCAATCTAGGTCACATAATGAACTTGTTGTTGAAAAACTACAATATTATATTAGTTATTATTCACAAGGAAAATACCAGCTTTTAGATGCCTATGGAGCTGTGCCTTTTTACATAAATATTGATAAAACTAAAGGTCAAATTGCTGGAAGTTTAATAGCGATAAAATTTTTAAGTAATAATGTTTATAGAATTAAAATTCCATTTTCAGGCAATTCTGTAGCTACTATTAAATATTCTGATAAATCTTATAACGAAACTTCTGTTGTTCCAGGAGAATTTTATAAGCAATATAAAGTTGGGGAAAAAGTGTCTCTGCCTTTTTTAAATTTAACATTGCAGCTAAAAGAAAATCCAGGCATGTATGTTGGGAATGAATATTTTCTTCAGTTTAATGATTTTGATGGTACGGTTTCGGGATATAAAGGAATTGGGGTAAGATCTGATGATAGAGGTGGTTCAATAATCACTTTGAGCATGACTGGGCCCAATAAGGCTAGAATGGTTGAATATCTAAACGCTACTGTTAATATGTTAATTAAAAGACAGTTAGACGCTAAAAATCAGTTTGCGACAAATACAATTCAATTTATTGATAGTACTTTAGTAGCTATGGAATCGCAAATGAAAGAAACTAACAATGAGCTTAAAACCTTTAGGAAAGATAAAAACATATATGATATTGAAGCTGGAGGTGGAAAATTTTCGGATAAAATTTTGGAATATGATATCAAGAAAGACGAAATAACTCGTAAAACTGCCTATTATAATTCTTTAAAAGGATATTTAAAAAGTAGTGTGGATTATTCAAAGCTTCCAGCCCCCTCAGTAGCAGGAATTGATGATCCCAATATTGTAGCGGGTATTTCAAAAATAATTTCTCTTTCTACTCAAAGATCAGAAATGGCTTATGCCGTTAAAAGCGAAAAAATATTCAAGGATTTTGACAATCAAATAGAATCATTAAAAAAAGTTTTGTATGAAAATATAGCCACTGCAAAAGCTTCTTTGCAATTTGATTTAGCTATGATAAACAGCAAAATTAACGAAACAGAAAGTACTATCAAGAAATTGCCAGATGATCAGCAAGAGCTTATTAAGATTAAGAGAAAATATGATTTAAGTGACAATGTTTATAGTACATTTCTTGAAAAAAGAAGTGAAGCTGATATTGTAAAAGCAGCAAATTTATCGGATATACATTTTATTGACCCTGCAAAGGATATAGGTGGAGGACAGATTGGCCCAAACACTTCGGTAAATTATGTAACCGCTTTTTTTATGGGTTTGCTTATTCCGCTATTATTTATTTTTGCGATTTTCTTTATTAATAATACCATTCAAAATGCGGAAGATATTGGTAAATTAACGAAGCTACCTTTGTTAGGAATTGTTGGATTAAGTAAAGATGATAACGATTTATCGGTGTTTAACAAGCCAAAATCAGCTTTGTCTGAATCTTTTAGAGCTATACGATCATCATTACAATTTCTTTATAAAAAGCAACAATTATATGGTGCCAAAACCCTTATGATAACATCCTCAGTCAGTGGAGAGGGTAAAACATTTTGTTCTTTAAATATTGCAACTGTTTTTGCTCTTAGTGAAAAGAAAACGGTGATTATTGGTCTTGATTTACGTAAGCCAAAATTGTTTGAAGAGTTTAATTTGACAAACGAAATTGGGGTTGTTAATTATTTAATTAATCAAAAAAATTTAGATGAAATTATCAATCATACTCAGATTCCTAATTTAGATGTAATTATATCTGGTCCAATACCTCCAAATCCAGCTGAATTGATATTGAGTGATCGAATGAAAGAATTATTAGATGAGTTAAAATTAAAATATGATTATATTATTTTGGATACACCGCCCGTAGGTATAGTTTCAGATGCGCTTGAGTTAGCCCAGTATAGTGATGTTATATTATATATAATAAGGCAAAATTTCACAAAAAAGGAAATGATTACTTTATTGAACAATCGTGTTAAACGTGGTGAATTAAATAATATTAGTATTATTTTGAATGGATTCCAAAATAAAGCAAAATACGGAGCTGGTTATGGTTATGGCTATGGATACGGCTATGGATACGGCTATGGAAATAAAGTTTATGCAAATGGCTATGTCGATGAAGATGTTCCAAAAAATATTTATGAAGCTTTCTTGTTTAAATATAGAAAAATTAAAAATAGGATAAGATTAAGGTTTTAAACCAAATTGATGAAATTAAAAAATAAAATTACCATTTTAATTACTGGTGGAGCTGGATTTATAGGTTCTAATCTTTGTGAGTATTTTTTAAATAAAGATTATAATGTAATATGTTTGGATAATTTTGCTACAGGTCACAAGCATAATGTCGAAACTTTTATTGAAAATAATAACTTCAAATTGATTGAAGGAGATATTAGAAATATTGATGATTGCCGGAAGTCAGTTCAAGGTGTTGATTATGTTTTGCATCAGGCTGCATTAGGCTCAGTTCCTCGTTCAATTAATGATCCTGCAACCACAAATGATGTTAATGTTACTGGTTTTTTAAATATGTTAATTGCCTCAAGAGATGCAAAAATAAAACGTTTTATATACGCAGCCAGTTCATCAACATACGGAGATTCTGAAGCTTTACCTAAAGTAGAAGATGTTATAGGTAAACCTCTTTCTCCTTATGCAATTACAAAATATGTGAATGAATTATACGCAGAAATCTTTAGTAATACTTATGGGCTTGAAACAATAGGATTACGTTATTTTAATGTTTTTGGTAAAAATCAAGATCCTAATGGGGCTTATGCTGCTGTAATTCCGAAATTTGTAATGCAATTAATGAATTTAGAAAGCCCAAAAATAAATGGTGATGGGAATTACTCTCGTGATTTTACTTATATTGACAATGTAATTCAAATGAATGAATTGGCGATGAATACCAAAAATAATGAAGCAATAAATACTGTTTATAATGTTGCTTATGGAGATCAAAATACCTTAAATAACTTAGTAGAATCTTTAAAAAACAACCTCTCTATTTATAATCCAAGCATAATGAATGTTGAAGTTGAATATGGACCTAATAGAATAGGGGATATACCACATTCATTAGCAAGTATCGATAAAGCAAAAAAAATGTTAGGATACAATCCTCAGTTTTCAATGGAGCAAGGATTGATAGAATCGGTAAAATGGTATTGGGAAAATTTAAAGAGATAATAAATAATTTAGAAAATTAATATATTTATAATAGAATGAAAATCACAAAAATTTGTTGCATTGGAGCTGGTTATGTTGGCGGACCTACAATGGCAGTTATTGCTCAAAAATGCCCACATATTCAAGTTACAGTTGTCGATTTAAATATAGAAAGAATTGCGGCTTGGAATGATGAAGATAGCAATAATATACCTATTTACGAACCAGGGTTAAGTGCTATAGTTGCTGAAACAAGGGGTAAAAATTTGTTTTTCTCTACTGAAGTTGATAAGGCAATCGATGAAGCTCAAGTTATATTTATATCCGTAAATACTCCAACCAAAACCTATGGAAAAGGAAAAGGAATGGCTGCTGATTTAAAGTACATTGAATTGTGTGCTAGGCAGATTGCTAAAGTCGCAAAACATAATAAAATTGTTGTTGAAAAATCAACTTTGCCAGTACGAACTGCCGAAGCTATTAAAAGCATTTTAGATAATACAGGCAACGGCGTGCAATTTCAAATCTTATCCAATCCTGAATTTCTTGCAGAGGGAACAGCAGTTGAAGATTTGTTGAATCCGGACAGAATATTAATAGGTGGTGATACTACAATTGAAGGGCAAAATGCTATAAAATCTCTGGTTGATGTTTATTCAAATTGGGTAAAACCTGAAAAGATACTGACAACAAATGTATGGTCATCAGAATTATCAAAATTAACTGCAAATGCTTTTTTGGCTCAGAGAATTTCTTCAATAAATGCTTTATCTGAGTTATGCGAAAAAACTGGGGCCAATATCAATGAAGTAGCAAAAGCTATAGGGATGGATAGCAGAATTGGTTCAAAATTTCTTAAAGCATCTGTAGGTTTTGGAGGATCATGTTTTCAGAAAGATATATTGAACCTAGTATATATTGCAAAATCATACGGATTACATGAAGTAGCCGATTATTGGGAACAAGTAATTATTATGAATGACCACCAAAAAAAGCGTTTTTCTAACACTATTGTAAAAACGCTTTATAATACAGTTGCCGATAAAAAAATAGCATTTTTAGGATGGGCATTCAAGAAAGACACCAATGATACTAGAGAATCTGCAGCTATATATGTTGCAGACGATTTGATTAATGAACATGCAAAAATTGCAGTTTTTGATCCAAAAGTTTCTCACAAAAAAATACTAGCCGATTTAGATTATTTAGAAACAAGATCTTCAGATAATAATGCTAGAAATATTAATTCATTCACAGATCCTTATGAAACTTGTAAAGATTCTCATGCCATAGCTATACTTACTGAATGGGATGAATTTAAAGAGTATGATTGGCAAAAAATTTATGATTTAATGCAAAAACCAGCATTTGTTTTTGATGGAAGAAATATTTTAAATGAATCAAAAATGAATAATATTGGGTTTATTTATAGAGCCATTGGTTCTTAATCTAAATTAATAAATTTAATTTTTTCAATACAAAAAAATCATGAATTGGTATGTAGTTTATACAAAACCTAAATGGGAGAAAAAAGTAGCTGAACAACTTAAAGAACAAGGGATAGAATGTTATTGTCCATTGATTACTAAGGTTAAGCAATGGTCTGATCGAAAAAAAAAGGTTGAAGTGCCACTTTTTAATTCCTATGTTTTTTTGCAGTTGGATGAAAAGGATAGAAATCTAGCCTTCTTGTCTTCGGGAGTTGTCAGATATTTGTTTTGGTTAGGAAAGCCCGCTATTGTTAAAGATGATGAAATTAAAACGATAAAAAATTGGCTTGAAGGGTCAAATTTAGAAACTATTTCTGTAGAACCTTATCGAACAGGTACTAAAATTAAAGTAGTTTCAGGACCTTTTGCTAATCAAGAAGCTGTTATTCAAGAGGTAAATAAAAAGGAATATGTGTTATTTTTAGAATCCTTAGGCTGTGTATTAAAAATGAATATCAAAGGAATTTACAATTCCATACAATCAATATAAAGCAATAGAAATTTAATGAAAAATATTTTAATTACTGGTGGTGCAGGTTTTATAGGGTCTCACGTTGTAAGACGATTTGTCACTAAATATAATAACTATCATATTTATAATCTGGATGCACTTACGTATGCTGGGAATTTGGAAAATCTAGTAGACATAGAAAAAGCATCTAATTATACCTTCATAAAGGGCGATATCACCGATGAAGTTTTTATTTCGAATTTGTTTCAAAAACATCAATTTGACGGGGTAATCCATTTGGCAGCTGAATCTCATGTTGATCGTTCTATCGAGGATCCAATGGCATTTGTAAAAACCAATGTAATTGGGACAGTAAATTTGCTTAATGCGGCTAGGAAGCTATGGGAGAATAACTACGATGGAAAGCGATTTTATCATGTAAGTACAGATGAGGTTTATGGTTCATTAGGAGCCGAAGGTTTATTTACCGAAACTACTCCTTACGATCCAAACTCCCCTTATTCTGCCTCTAAAGCAAGCTCAGATCATTTTGTACGTGCTTATGGCGAAACTTATGGTTTGCCTTATGTAATTACCAATTGTTCGAACAATTATGGGCCTAATCATTTTCCTGAAAAACTGATTCCTTTATTTATTCATAATATTATTAATAACCAATCGCTTCCCGTTTATGGTGATGGTAATTATACCCGTGATTGGTTGTTTGTAAAAGATCATGCGATTGCCATTGATTTAGTTTTTCATCAAGGAAATAACCACGAAACATATAATATTGGGGGTTTCAACGAATGGAAAAATATTGATTTGGTAAAAGTGCTGTGCCAAATTATGGATACGAAATTGGGAAGAACACCAGGAAAATCAGCTGAATTGATAACCTACGTAAAAGATCGACCAGGTCATGATTTGCGTTATGCCATCGATGCCAATAAAATAAATTTAGAGTTGGGTTGGAGTCCAACTGTAACTTTTGAACAAGGATTACAAATCACTATTGATTGGTATCTCGAAAATCAAGATTGGTTAAATAATGTTACTTCGGGTGAATATGCTGCTTATTACAAAAAGCAATATTTATAGACATTTAAGGTATAGTCAACACAGGGTATTTCCTAAAAATAGATAGTTTATTTTTTGACAACATTCTTAATTTTTAATTAAGAATGTTTTTTTTTTGTTAAAAAATTAAGAATTGTTTGTGGTTTTACTTTTTTATATTAAAGAATTAATAATAAGATATTATAAAAACTATAGAATTTTGAATATTTTTTTTGAAAAATAAAATTTAATGTTTTGATTTTGTGTGCTTTGTAATCATGTTCTTGTTTGATAATTTGCTGTGTATATGTTAATGAAACTATACCATAATAAGTCATATTTTGTTATTATATTTACCCCCCGAGATATAATTTCTAACTTTTAATGTGAGTTGGAACAGCGGAGCTATAAATAGTATTAAGCTCAATGATAAAATAAATATACTAAATGAAAGAAAAAATTAAAATTGCTATAATTGGTTTAGGTTATGTGGGATTGCCTTTAGCGCAATTATTTGCTACAAAATATGCAGTAGTAGGCTTTGATATTAATCAAGAAAGAATAGCATCATTAAAAGAAGGAGTCGATACAACTCTTGAAATAGATTCTGAAACACTTAAAAAAGTATTGTTAGAAGAATCAAATGATAATGTAGGTTTATTTTGCTCTTCAGATTCAAACGAAATTGCTGATTGTAATTATTATATTGTTACGGTTCCAACACCTGTTGATAAAAACAATCGTCCTGATTTAACTCCTTTGTATAAATCAAGTGAAACTGTTGGAAAAGTGTTGAAAAAAGGTGACATCGTTATATATGAATCAACAGTTTATCCAGGTGTGACTGAGGAAGAGTGTATTCCAGTATTAGAAAAAGTTTCTGGATTAAAATTTAATGTTGATTTTTTTGCGGGCTATTCACCTGAACGAATCAATCCAGGCGACAAAGAACACACTGTAGAAAAAATATTAAAAGTAACTTCAGGTTCAACCCCTGAAATTGGACAAAAAGTAAATGAGTTATACTTATCAGTTATAACTGCTGGAACTCATTTGGCTCCAACTATCAAAGTGGCTGAGGCTGCTAAGGTAATTGAGAATTCACAACGCGACATCAACATTGCTTTTGTCAACGAATTGGCTAAAATATTCAATTTGATGGACATTGATACCCATGCTGTGTTGGAAGCGGCAGGAACGAAATGGAATTTTCTGCCTTTCAAGCCTGGGTTGGTTGGGGGTCATTGTATTGGGGTAGATCCGTATTATTTGGCTCAACGTGCCCAAGAATTTGGGTACCATCCTGAAATCATTTTGGCAGGGAGACGATTGAACGATAGTATGGGTGACTATGTAGCGTCGCAAGTGGTAAAATTGATGATTAAAAAAGGGATTGTGGTGAATGGCGCCAAGCTATTGATGCTGGGAATTACCTTTAAAGAAAACTGTCCTGATGTACGCAATACAAAAATTGTGGATGTCATTGCGGCTTTAACCGATTACGGAATAACAGTAAGCATTTATGATCCTTGGGCCAATCCTGCTGAAGTAAAACACGAATATCAGTTGGAAACAACCAAAGATTTACCTCAAGAAAAATTCGACGTCCTTGTTTTGGGCGTGGCACATACAGCATTTTTGAACTTGGATTTATCCCAATTGCAAAACAACAATAGTTTGTTGTATGATGTAAAAGGGGTTTTAGGCGTTAAAGCAGATGGACGATTATAATTGTATACCCATAATGAATACAGATTACATCATTGCCATTGAGGCTTCCATTGCTGCTGGTAAAGTCATAATGGAAATTTATCAAAAAGATTTTCAAATCGATTTCAAAAATGATAATTCGCCATTGACTGAGGCAGATATTGCAGCAAATGCAGTAATCATGGAATATTTAAATCAAACTGGGATTCCGATAATTAGTGAAGAAAACAAACAAACTCCATATTCCATCAGAAAAAACTGGATCTCTTGTTGGATAGTAGACCCCTTAGATGGAACTAAGGAATTTGTTAAGAAAAACGGAGAGTTTACTGTAAATATAGCATTGGTTAAAAATGGCTTACCTGAATTCGGGGTTATTTATGTTCCTGCAACAGGCGTACTTTATTTTGGAGATGTGTCTCGACAAAAAGCCTATCGAATAACTATTGATCATTCTAACTATACTATTTCAGATATCTTGAAAAATGCATCAGAAATCCAGCCTCAACAAAACTTAAATACAATAAGAGTAGTTGGGAGTAGGTCTCACATGAATCAGGAGACATTAGATTTTGTTGAAAATCTGAGACAAAAAAGCCAACAGGAAATTGAAATGGTTTCAAAAGGAAGTTCCTTGAAATTTTGCTTGGTTGCGGATGGAAATGCGGATGTTTATCCACGATTTGCACCCACAATGGAATGGGACACTGCAGCAGGACAAGCAATTTGCATGTCAGTAGGACTAAAAGTTATCGATAATACTACTAATTTAGCGATGAAATACAATAAAGAAAGCTTATTAAATTCATTTTTTTTAGTATCGAACGAATTATAGTAACACTAAATATTTTAACAAATATATTCAGGAACAAAAAATGATTTTATGAGTAATATTTTTGAAGAGCATTTTGCAATTACACGAGAAATGCGAAATAAAAGGAACAAGCATTCTTCTTTTGTATTTTGGTTTACAGGTCTTTCGGGATCAGGTAAATCAACTATTGCCAACAAACTTGAAGAAGCCTTGTATGAAAATCATTTTCAAACCTATACTTTAGATGGCGACAATATCCGAGGAGGAATTAATAAAGGACTTAGTTTCACGCCCCAAGACAGACAAGAGA